>JBKJTK010000268.1:0-5047 GCA_046590875.1 Chiayiivirga sp. | reverse complement strand
CTTCGATCCGCAGATGGGTGCGCGGCCGATGGCGCGCGTACTACAGGAGCGCATCAAGCGTCCGCTGGCGGACGAACTGCTGTTTGGCAAGCTGGTGCACGGTGGACGGGTGCAGGTATCGGTGCGCGACGGCCAACTCCTGGTCGAGGCTCACGAGGAACCCGAAAAATTGCTGCCGGCGACGGTGGATTGAGTCAAATGCAGGGGCGGATGCGCGCTTGGCTTGTCGCAATGGCCATCGGCTGGGTGCCGATGGCGTCGATCGACGCGGCAGAGCCAGAGCTAGCCACGGCCTCGCGGGGTGGCGTTTTGCGCCTGACTCCGAATGCAGAATTGTTCGATCATCTGGGTGTGCAGGTAGAACCCAAGCGTTCGCTGCGCGAAATGTGGGAGCTTGTTCTCGCGCCGCGGCAGCCGGTGCAGGTCGAACTGGGAGACGGGGCGCCAACGAAATTGATCGCAGGGGAATTAGCCTTGACGGGCCTGCGTCTGCGGCGCGTCGACGGTGTGCTCGGGCCCGCGTTGAGAATGACACCGGATCCGGGGCGCCAACTCGGCTGGCGCGTGGTGGATGCCGATGGCGAGGTCTGGTTGCGCATCGGTCACGGCATGCGCTCACCGAACCGGGTCCGCGACGGGCTCCGACTCATTACGACCGATCTGCGCATCGGTCCTGCGTTAGCCGCCTGGGTCGGGATGCCGGTACGGGATCGTCTGCTGGCCAACGTGGAAGTCCAGCTTCCGCTGGACCTGGTTCCGAACAAGGCGACGGAGAAATCCTGCGCCGTGCCGAACTGGCCCGGCAGCGCGGGTTATGTGACCGATATCGAATTGTTCGACATCTCCGACCCGAATCATGTTGCCGGCGTGGATGTGCAGCGATGCCGCCGCAGCACGGGCAGTAACGGTTGCGATGGGCCAGGCGGCGATGCGGGCGAAGTCGTCATTGTGCCCTCGACCTGGTTGCGCAATCGCGATGAGGCCAATGTGACCGACGTGCCCTGGTACACGAAATTCAGTGGTGACCGACCACCGTACGGCAACGATCAGCATCCGTTTCTGGTGTGGAATCTGTATCGCCTCGATGCCAATGGCCGGATCGAACAGATCGCGCGCTCCGGCCTGAAGCACGCGTTCGCCACCGCCAACTTCGCTTGCCAGGACGCCACCTGTCTGGCGAATGGCAACATCCTCGGGCGCGCCTGTGAGGATCCCTACAACGCCGGCAGCAACGATCTGGGGTTCTTCCTGTCGCCGCGCAGCGAAGTGATTCCGGCGCAAGGCGTGTGGGGACGTTGCGGCTCGGTATTTGACGATATCGACAACAATGGCGAAGACGCCCTCGTCGGTTGCGACGGGGTGCAGGACGCGCCGCCGGACGACGGGTATCGCGAGCGTCTGGTCGCGCGCGAAAGCGACATCGATCCCGTCGCCAATGCCGGCGCGCAATACCTGATCGATGCCTGGTATGTGGTGCGCGACGACGAGAACCTCTTCAACACCATGGGCTATCGCTCGCTCGCGCCGCAGTTTGCGAGCAATCTCTGGAATGCCGGACCCTTGGGCGCGTTCCGCCAAGGGGCCGTCATTGACCGCTGGCTCGAACTCGCGCCGAGCGGCGGCGAAACGCTGCGCAGCGAAATTGTCGGCATCGAAGGTCAGGTCGGCGTGGCGGCACGGGTGAGTCGGTTGCCGGGCGGGGACTATCGCTACGACTATGCCGTGATGAACTTCGACTTCTCGCGCGCCGTGACTGATCCGGCTACCACCGAGCCTAACCTTCGCATCCTGCGTAATTTGGGGTTGTCGGCGTTCGAGCTGGAGCTGGCGAACGGAGCGACCGTCGTTGCAGCAGAATTCCGCGACGGCGACGCCGTGGCAGCCAACGACTGGTTGGCCTCGGGTGTCGCGAATGCGCAGCGCTGGAACGCGCCAGTTGCTGCGACCCTGGACTGGGGCCGGATGGTGTTCGTGAGTGTCGTCAGCGCCTCGGCGCCGGGTCGTGGCGAGTTGCGACTGGATGTCGCAGAAATCGGCACGCCGGCGTCATACGTGGCGCAAACCCTGGTACCGGACGGCGCCCAGGTGTTTCGCAACAGCTTCGAGTGAGCACGTTGCGACGAAGCGCTGGATCCCGGCTCAAGAGCACATCCCCGAACGGCCGGGATGACTGCGCCACTTTTTCTCAGAGCTCGATCCCCGCTCAAGGGTACATCCCTGTACGGCCGGGATGACCGCATTACATGTCGGAACTGGATCCCGGCTCAAGAGTACATCCGTGTACGGCCGGGATGACCGCGTCACTTTTACGCAAAGCTGGATCCCGGCTCAAGGGTACATCCCTGTACGGCCGGGATGATCGCATCACTTTTAATCAGATCTGGATCCCGGCTCAAAGGTACATCCATGTACGGCCGGGATGACTGCGTCAGCAGTCACTTCATGCGGTAGGTGATGCGGCCTTTGGACAGGTCGTAGGGGGTCATTTCGACCTTGACCTTGTCGCCGGTGAGGATGCGGATGTAGTTCTTGCGCATGCGGCCGGAGATGTGGGCGGTTACGACGTGGCTGTTTTCCAGCTTCACGCGGAACATGGTGTTGGGCAGGGTCTCGAGGACCGTGCCTTCCATTTCGATTGCATCGTCTTTGGACATTCTGACTCGATATTGAGGGGTGCAGCAGCGCGGAAAGCGCGCGGCATGATGCCACGCCCGGGACTTTCAAGCCAGATCGGCGACTCGCAGCGACGGGAAACGGTTCATCCACGAACCTTGGCCCGCAGCCGCCGGTGCGGGCTCGGCCAGATGGTGAACGTAGTCGACGCGGGCCAGGGTGGTGGCGCCCAGCGAACTCAGGTGCGGATTGGCGACTTGCGCATCCAGCAGGTCCACGCCCCAGTGTGCGAGCGTATGACACAGCGCGGCCAACGCCACTTTCGAGCCGCCGCTAACGGTGCTGAACATCGATTCGCCGCAGAATACGCCGCCAACCGCGACGCCGTAGAGACCTCCGATGAGGCGCTCCCGCTCGTAGATCTCGACCGAATGGGCGTGGCCGAGGCGATGCAGTTCGACGTAGGCGGCCTGCATCTCCGACGTGATCCAAGTGCCGTGCTGGCCGGCGCGCGGGGTCAGGGCGCAGGCCGTGACCACCGCGGCGAAGGCGGCGTCGGCGCGAATCTGCCAGTCGCAGCAGCGCAGTTCGCGGCGAAAGCGGCGCGGGAGTGCGAAGGTGCGGGTATGGAACACGGTACGCGGATCGGGCGACCACCACAGGATCGGTTCGCCGGCCGAATACCAAGGGAAGATGCCATGCCGGTACGCGCTCAACAGACGTACGGGATGCAGGTCGCCGCCATAGGCGAGCAAACCGTTGGGCTCCGTCAGCGCGCCCGCGAGTGGCGGAAACGGCGCGTCCGGATCAGACGCCAGGCGCGGCAGGCGGATCGTCACGGCGGAAGGGGGAATGCTCAAGCAGCACGTCGCGATAGCGTGCCACCGATTCGCGCTCCTGCGCGCACCACGGCGTGATCGCAGCGGCGAACGCCGGATCGGCGATGAAGTGGCGGCTATGGGTCAGCACCGGCATGAAACCACGCGCCAGCTTGTGTTCCCCTTGCGCGCCGGGCTCGAAGCGGGTCAGCCCTTCGCGCAGGCAGTAATCGATGCCCTGGTAGTAGCAGGTTTCGAAATGCAGGCCAGGCGCAGCCTCGTCGCTGCCCCAGTAGCGGCCATAGAGCGTGTGCTCGCCGCGCAGGCAGAGTGCGCCGGCGACCGTGCGTCCTCCCCGCTCCGCCAGGATCAGTACCAGCGCGCGCGGCATGGTCGTAGCCAGGTGCTGGAAGAATTCCAGCGTCAACGCGGGCGAATTGCCTTTCTCGGCGAAGGTCATGCAGTAGTAGCCGTGCATCGCAGCCAGGTCGCTCTCGCTGGCCTCGGCGCCATGCACGATGCGGAAGGTGTAGCCGGCACGCTGCACCTTTTCGCGTTCCTGCCGGATCGCTTTGCGACGCTTGTGGGTGAAGGCGTCGAGGAAATCGGCGAAGTCGCGCCAGCCGCTGCGCTCCGGCACGTTGTTCCAATGGAATTGCACGTCACTGCGCGCGACCCACTCCAGACTGAGCGCGCTTGTTTCTGATTCCGGCAGGAAGTTGATATGGACGGAGGAGTAGTCGCGCGATGCCCTGTGATCGCCGATCGCGACGGCGAGCGCAGCACGCGATGCTGCATCACGCGCCAGCAGTCGTGGTCCGGTGACGGGCGAGTAGGGCACGCCGAGCAGCCATTTCGGGTAGTAGTCGCGACCCTGGCGTTGATAGGCCGCGGCCCAGGCGTGATCGAACACGAATTCGCCGTGCGAGTTGTCTTTGCGGTAGCCCGGCGCGGCTGCGATCAGTTTCGACCCGTCGTAGAGCGCCGCATGACGAGGCGTCCAGCCCCAACGCGGACGCAGGCAGTCGGTGGTTTCCAGGCCGGAGAGGAAGGCGTGGGAGATGAATGGGTTGCGCCCATCGTGCAACGCGTCCCAATCCGACGCCGGAACGTCGGAGATTGCTTCAAGAACGCGAAGCGTGGGCACTCAGTGCTGGTCCGCAGCAGACAAGTCTGCAGCTCCGTCCTCAGGCTTCCTTATCGAGAAACTTCTCCGCATCCAGCGCCGCCATGCAGCCGAAACCGGCCGACGTGATCGCCTGCCGGTAGACCTGATCGGCCACGTCGCCAGCCGCGAACACGCCCGCGATGCTGGTCGCCGTCGCGCCGCCGTCGAGTCCCGACTTGATGGTCAGGTAACCATTCTTCATCGCCAACTGGCCCTCGAACAAGGAGGTGTTCGGGGTGTGCCCGATCGCGACGAAGAAGCCCTGCAGCGCGATCTCGCGCACCGCATCGGTTTTCAGACTGCGGATTCGCATGCCGTTGACGCCGGTGTCGTCGCCAAGAACTTCGTCTACGCCGTGATCCCACACCAGTTCGATTTTCCCGGCTTGCGCCTTGGCGAACAGCTTGTCCTGCAGGATCTTCTCGGCGCGCAGCTTGTCGCGCCGATG
>JBKJTK010000133.1:0-4287 GCA_046590875.1 Chiayiivirga sp. | reverse complement strand
GGCGTGGGTCTTTTCGGCGATGCGCTTGTCGGCCAATACGCCCGCGGCATGCACGACCCCGGCGACCGGACCCCATTCGCCCCGAACGCGGGAAAGGGTTTCCTTCAATGCGACGATATCGGTGACATCGACGGCTTCGTAGCGCGCCTGCGCGGCGCTGTCGGCGATGGCCGCGAGGGTGCGACGAATCTCGCGATTGCCCTGAATCTCATGCACACGCGCGAGTAGCTCGCTCGGCTTCGGCGCTAGTCCGAGCGCGCCCGCCTGTTGGAACAGGACGCGTTTGAGGCCGGCATCGTCGGCAATGCCCGCGCAGGCGGTGGGTTCATCGCTCAACGGCGTGCGCCCGAGCAGCACAAAGCGGGCGCGGCACTGCGTCGCCCACTGCGCGATACACGCGGCCGTGACACCTCGCGCGCCACCGGACACCAACACCACATCGCCTGTTGCGATGACGGCTGCTCCGGCGCGTAGCGGTTCGGCCACGCTGCGCAGTGTGTAACGGCCACCGGATGAGGGCAGCGCCACTTCCACTTCGCCGCCACCTTCCAGCAGTTCGTCCGCCAGCGCGATCGCCAAGGCTTGCGGCGTGCGTCCGCCACGCTCCAGATCAATTGCTTTCAGCGAAGCACTCGGCCATTCCAACGCGGCAGTTTTTATCAGCGCAGGAAGTCCCGCAAGCCACGCACGCGACGTGCAGGATGCACTAGTGTCGCGGAGGGCAGAGCCTGCCCCGGACTCGATCCGGGGATGCCCGGGAGCGACCCGCGGGTCCATCGTCGTCATGCCGAACATGCCGCCGGTGTCCTGCACGGTGACGAACAGACCGCGGTCCGCTTTGAGATTGGCGGCGAGCAAGCGCGCGTGCGCGAAGGCTTCGCGATTGATCGCGATCGCCTCCACGACGTCGACCACCTCGCGCAGGCCACCGAGATAGATGCAGGCGTTCGCGTGCTCGGGCAAGCGATCGGTGTAGCAGGCGTTGACGCCGCGGCCGCGCAGTTCCGCGACGAGACAGGCACCCACGTCCGCATCACCGGTGATCAAGATTTCGCTGCCATCGCGCAGACCCGGCTGTGCCATGCCGGCGGCGGGTGCCGGAATGGGCTCGAGTCGATAGCGACCCAGATCCGTTCGCGACGAGGTAATCGAAGCGGTCGGTGCAGCAGGCGTCGTGGCGGCCACCGTCGTCGTGGTTGGCTGGCCTTGCAGGTAGTCGACGATCTCCGCCAGCGTGTGCAGCGCGCTCATGTGATTGCGGTCGAGCTTGGGCAAGCCGGGCGCACGTTCGTCGACCGCGGCGAGAATCTCCACGCGCTTGATCGAATCAATGCCGAGATCACCTTCCAGATCCATGCCGAGGTTGAGCATGTCGACCGGGTAACCGGTTTTCTCAGCAACGATCTGGAGCATCAGGGCGGTGAGATCGACGCTCGGCAAGGCCGTCATGGCCGGTGCCACCGTCGAGACCGGGGCTGTCGTATTGACTGCGATCGCCGTCTGCTGACCTTGCAGATAGTCGACGATCTCCGCCAGCGTGTGCAGCGCGCTCATGTGACCGCGATCGAGCTTGGGCAAGCCGGGCGCGCGTTCGTCGACCGCGGCGAGAATTTCCACGCGCTTGATCGAATCAATGCCGAGATCACCTTCCAGATCCATGCCGAGATGGAGCATGTCGACCGGGTAGCCGGTTTTCTCCGCGACGATCTGCAGCATCAGCGTGGGGAGATCGATGGCGGGAGCGACCACTGTCGCCGCCGTGGCTGGGCTGGGCGTGACGTACGGCGCTGCCGCGACCGGCATTGGCGCGGGCGGCATTATCGTCGGCGCAGCGAAGGTCGCCACCGCGGGCATCGCGATCGGTGGCAGCGCAGCGCTGATCGGACGTGGCATGACAGGCGCGGGAACCAGTCCGCCCGCCATCGCGGCCAGTCCCGACAGCGCGGACTCGCTCAGTTGCAGGAACGCGGCATGACTCTCGAACATCGCGCGTTGGAAGGCCATGTGCGCGTCGGTGAGCTGTTCCTGGCTGTGCGCGAACGTTTGCAACCAGACATCGGTGGCGAGAGTTGGCAACGCGGTGGCCGCCACGGGCGGCGGCGTCGGCGATTCGAACGCAGGGGCAAGGCCGGGATTCGGATTCACGGGCGGCTCGATCAGTGTGTTTGTGATCACGGGGCGCGGTGGATTGGGTGGCGGCAAGACCTGCTGGCCGCCCGCGGGGGGATAGGGTTTGCCGACATTGCTGCCGTTGATCGGCGTCAACGGTCGCCCGTGGTTGGGCGTGATCATCGGCTCGCGCTCACTCGCAAACAATCGGTCCAATCGCAGCTCGACGCCGACGGCAACCAGGCGCGCGAGCGCCATCAGCAGCGACTCGACACCGTCCTTGTGCTTGCGATCCAGGCTGACCACGGCGTGCGGTCGTTCCGCGAGAATCGCGCCGACGAGTCCACCCAGTACCGCGCTCGGGCCGACTTCGAGGAAGGTGCGCGCGCCGGCCGCGTACATTGCTTCGATCATCTCGACAAAGCGCACCGGCAACACGATCTGGGCGGACAACGCGTCACGCAGCGCTTGAGCGTCGGCCGGATGCGCTGTCGCGCTGGCGTTGCTGTAGACCGCAAGCGTCGGTGGCGCGAAGTCGATGCTGGAGAGGAAATCGGAGAACGGTTCGCAGCAAGCGGCCACCACGCGCGAATGAAAACCGCTGGAGACCGGCAGCCGGCGGAATGCCAGGCCTTGCCCGGACAACCTTGCTTCGAAATCGTCTATCGCTTGCAGCTCACCCGACACGACAACCTGTTGCGGCGCGTTGTGATTGGCGATTACGACCGATGAGTTCGAGTGCGCGATCAACTCGCGTACTTGCGCGATCGGCAACGCCAGCGCCGTCATCGCACCGGGCGTGGTTGCCGCGGTGGCCATCAACTCGCCGCGTCGGCGTGCGATCCGGAGCAGCGAGGATTCATCAAGCACCCCCGCGACATGCAGCGCGACGAGCTCACCGAAACTGTGCCCGCCCACCATGTCGGCACGAATGCCGCACGCGTTGAGCACGGCGAGCATCGACAACGCGGTCGCGCCGATCGCAGGCTGCGCCCATTCGGTGGCGGTCAGTCGCGCGATGTCGGCTTGGGCGGACTCGGCGGAAAAACCGGGGCGCGGAAATACCACGTCGTGCAAACCGATGCCCGGTTCCAGCGACAGGTCGGCGGCGCGATCCCAGACCGCGCGCGCCTGCGGAAAATGCACGGCGAGCTCCGATCCCATGCCCGGGAACTGGCTGCCTTGACCGGGAAACAACATCGCCAGCGTTCCGGAGGCAACGCCGATGCCATAGGCCGTGCCGTCGGGTAGCGCGAACCCGTCGCCGGGCGCGTTTTCGATGCGCTGTGCGGCGGCCAGCAAACGCGTCTGCAACTGCGATACATCGGTTGCCACCAGGGCCAGTCGCGCCACGGCACCGGGCTTGAACTGACGCTGGGTCTGGCGCGCCACCGACGCCAGGGAAACGGCTCCGGCCGCCAGTTCGCGCGCCTGGCGCACCAGGGCGGCAGCGTCGTCAGCGGTCAGCACCACCAGTTCGTGGCGGCGGCTGGACAAACGCTCGGCGTGGGGTGCGTCGCCCTGGTATTCCTCCAGCGTCACGTGGAAATTCGAGCCGCCGAATCCGAACGCGCTGACCGAGGCGCGTCGCGGGTGCGCGCTGCCGCGGATCCACGGCCGGGTGCGGGTGTTGAGGTAGAACGGACTGTGCTCGATTTCAAGCTTCGGATTCGGCGCGTCGATCTTGATGCTCGGCGGCAGCACTTTGTGGTGCAACGCCATCACCGCCTTGAACAGGCCGGCGGCTCCGGCGGCGGCTTTCGTATGACCAATTTGACTCTTCACCGAGCCCAGCGCGCACCATTGTCGACGCCGCGAATCGGCACTGCCGAAGACTTGTCGCAGGCCCTCGAACTCGGCCACGTCGCCGGCCTTGGTACCGGTGCCGTGCGCTTCCACCAGTTCCACCGTGTCCGGACCGTAACCCGCCAACGCATAGGCCCGACGCAGCGCCTGTGCCTGACCTTCCGGCACCGGCGCATAGACGCTCTTGGATCGACCATCCGAGGAGCTGCCCATGCCGCGAATCACCGCATAGATGCGGTCGCCGTCGCGTTCGGCGTCGGCGAGGCGCTTGAGCGCCACCATGCCCAGACCCTCACCCAGCATGGTCCCGTCGGCCTTGTCGCTGAAGGGCCGGCAATCGCCGCTGGGCGACAAGGCGGGCGTCTTGGAAAA
>JBKJTK010000060.1:0-11675 GCA_046590875.1 Chiayiivirga sp. | reverse complement strand
CGATGCAGGCTCGGCTGCCGAGCGAATTGCAGGGCGCGGACCTGGTCGTGAGTGGCGAGGTCGTGGGCTTGCCGCTGGCGGCGCCCGGGCACCGACGATTCGATTTCCGCGTGACCGGTGGCAGCGGCGAGGCCGCCGTGTTGGAGGGTCGACATCTGCGTCTGAGCTGGTACGGCGCCGCGTCGGAACTGCAACCCGGCAGCCAATGGCAACTTCGGGTGAGACTCAAGCGTCCACGCGGCACGGTGAATCCGGGCGGCTTCGATTTCGAGCGATACGCGCTCGAACGCCGTCTCGCTGCCACGGGCTATGTTCGAGATAGTGCCGAGAATCGCCAAACCGCGCCGGGCGGTGGCATTGATCGCCTGCGACAAGGCGTATCGGATGCGATCGCGCGCGCTGTCGGATCGTCGCGCGCGCGATTCGTGCAGGCGTTGGCGGTGGGCGACACGCGCGCCCTCGACGAGCGCGACTGGGAAGTGCTGCGCGCCACCGGCATTGCGCACCTGATCGCAATCTCGGGCCTGCATGTCGGACTGGTGGCGGGCTTCGGCGCCTTGCTGATCGCTGGCCTATATCGACTGTGGCCGAGTGCAGGGTTGCGTGTTCCCTTGCCGCAAGCCGCGGCGCTGGCCGCGCTGGTCTTTGCCGGCGGCTATACCGCGCTCGCGGGATTCGCCTTGCCGACGGTGCGAACCCTGCTGATGATCGCCGCCGTGCTATTGGCGGTGTTGCTGCGGCGCGGTATCGATGCCTGGCAGTCCTTCGCGCTGGCCCTGCTGGCGGTGCTGGTCGCCGATCCGCTGAGCGTGCTCGGCGCTGGTTTCTGGCTGTCGTTTCTAGGCGTGGCGTGGTTGTTGTGGTGCCTGCCGCGCGAGGGCCGCGTCACCCGGCTGCGCACCCTTTTGTCGGCGCAAGGCGTAATGAGCCTGAGCCTGCTGCCGTTGACGGTGTGGTTCTTCGGACAAGCCTCGGTGATCGGCCCCCTCGCGAACCTGGTCGCCGT
Source organism: Chiayiivirga sp. (assembly GCA_046590875.1). Lineage (GTDB taxonomy): Bacteria > Pseudomonadota > Gammaproteobacteria > Xanthomonadales > Xanthomonadaceae > JALCLA01. Next base: position 10,669 of record JBKJTK010000060.1, on the reverse strand, counting down.
GCCGTGGGTCAGCTTTGTGGTGGTGCCGGTGGCGCTCGTCGGTACCGCGCTGACGTTCGTATCCGAATCGCTGGCTGCGCCGTTTTTCATCGCGGCCAGTGGACTGATGCAAGGATTGTGGATAGCGCTGGAACCTTTGGCGGCGATGCGCGGCGCGCTGGTCTACTTGCCGTCGCCCACGTGGGCAGCGTTGCTGTTGGCGCTGATCGGCGCGTTCTGGTTGTTGCTGCCGCGTGCGGTTCCGGGCAAGGCGTTGGCCGTGCTGTTGATCCTGCCACTGTTATGGCCGGCGCGAGAACGACTGGCTCTCGGCGAAGCCGAGTTGTGGCTGCTCGACGTGGGTCAGGGGTTATCTGTTTTGGTTCGCACACGCGATCACGCCCTGCTCTACGACGCCGGTCCGGCGTACTCCGGCGGGCTGGACCTGGGCGAGGTCGCGGTGGTGCCAGCCCTGCGCGCACTCGGTATCGATCAACTGGATGCCTTCGTCGAAAGTCATGGCGACAACGATCACGCCGGCGGCAGTGGTGCGGTGCAGCGAGCGCTTGCCCCACTACAGGCGTTCGCTTCGGATCTCGACTTGCTTGAAGGACAGGGCTTCGCCGCACGCAGTCCCGGCGCGCGCGCCTGCGAAAACGGGCAGGGTTGGGAATGGGATGGCGTGCGTTTCCGTCTGCTGCATCCGCCGCCGCACTTTCCGTACCTGAAGAACGACAGTTCCTGCGTGCTGCGGATCGACGCCGGAGGCACCGCCGCGTTGCTTCCCGGAGACATCTCCGAGATCATCGAAGCGCGGCTGTTGCGTGAACAACCCGCTGCGCTACCGGCGGCAGTGCTGGTGGTGCCGCATCACGGCAGTCGAACTTCTTCGAGTGTGGAATTCGTTGCCGCGGTGGCGCCGCAGCTGGCGCTGATCGGCGTCGGACATCGCAATCGCTTCGACCTGCCGCGCGCCGACGTATTGCAGCGATACACCGACGCGGGGGTCGCGTTACTGGACACGGCTCATAGCGGCGCCATCCGGCTGCGTCTGGGTCCCTCTGGTATCTACGCCGTCGAGCGCTGGCGCGAACGTGAGCCGCGATTCTGGCGCGAGGAGTAGGGCAAGTCTCCGCGGCGGTCTACGCCGTTGCGCTGGCTGCTAAGATTCGCGCAACGCGGCCACGGCCGCTCCGACGGAAACACGCGCGTGCTGGAATTGCTGATCGCGGGTGGCTGGATCATGTGGCCGATCCTGGCCTCTTCGGCCATCGCCCTGGCCATCATCCTGGAACGATTCTGGACCCTGCGCCGTCGCGCCGTGCTGCCGCCGGGCCTGGGGCAGGAGGTGCGCGAATGGGCCTCGCAACATAAACTCGATCCGAGCCATGTCGAGGCGCTGCGACACAACTCGCCGCTGGGTGAACTGCTCGCGGCGGCATTGGAAGTGCGGCACCGGCCGCGGGAAATCATCAAGGAACGGGTTGAGGACGTCGGTCGGCACGTGGTGCATCAGCTGGAGCGCTTCCTCAACACTCTGGGGACGATTGTCGGCATCGCCCCGCTCCTCGGTCTGCTGGGCACCGTGATCGGCATGATCAATATGTTCCTGGCGATCCTCGACCACGGCGTCGGCGACGTCACCCAGCTTGCGGGCGGCATCGGTCAGGCCTTGATCTGCACCGCCGCGGGCATGTGCGTGGCGATTCCGGCGCTGGTGTTCCACCGTTATTTCCGCGGCCTGGTTTGGGAATATGTGGTGGAGATGGAGAAGCAGGCGATGGCCTTGCTCGATACGCTGGACGCGGGCGCGGTACACCATCCCGCCGCGCGCAAGCGGAGCGCCGGATGAGATTGTCGTCACGCCGGCTGCAAGACGAGCCGGAAATCGCATTGGTGCCGCTGATCGATGTGGTGCTGACCCTGATTATTTTTTTCGTCCTCACCACCACGTTCGAGGATCGTTCGGCGCTCAAGGTTGCGCTGCCGGAAGCGAGCGCGCAGGCGACCGAAGCAGTCAAGGATCCGCTGCTGATCGTGGTGGACGAGCAGGGGCACTACTTTGTGGGCAGCAACGAAGTGCTCAAGCCGGAGGCCGGTGCGCTGCGTCAGGCGATCGAACAGATTGCGGGCACCGATCGGGAACGCCCGGTCACGCTGCGTGCCGACGCGCGTGCGCCGACGCAAGGCCTGATCACCGCGATGGACGTGCTGGGTCAGCTCGGATTTGCCCAGGTTTCCATCGCCACCGTCTCGGCCGAGACCGAGACCGAAAAGTGAGCGACCCTGCGGCCGTGGCGCGCGGAAGCGCTATCGCCACTTACCGTCGCTTGCTTGGATTTGCGCGTCGCTATTGGCCGTTCGCCCTGCTGGCGGTTTTCGGCATGATCTTCGACGCGGCGGCCACCGGTTTCTTTGTGTATCTGATCGAGCCCATGCTTGACGACCTGTTCCAGAAGCGCGATCCGATCGCGATCGCCTGGATGCCGGTGCTCTTGATTGGCCTGTTCCTGCTGCGCGGCGTGGCCACGTACTCCAGCGACTACGGCATGGCGCGGATCGGACGCAGCGTGGTGCGCGACCTGCGCGATCGCGTGTTCGGTCACTACCAACGCCTGCCGGCGGCGTATTTCGATCGCGAACCCTCGGGTCAGGTGATTTCGCGCGTGATCTACGGCGCCGAACAAGTGGCACATGCATGCGCAGACGCGGTGAAGGTGATGGTGCTCGACAGCCTCACCGTGCTGGCGATGCTGACGGTAATGATGTGGCACAACGCCAGCCTCACGCTTTACCTGCTGGTCATGGTGCCGCTCACGGCGCTGGTCTGGCAGTTTGTCGGCAAACGTTACCGGCGCATCAATCGTCGCATCCAGGGATCGATGGGCGATGTCACCGGACGCGTCGAGGAAGCCGTCGAAGGCAATCGCGAGGTGCGCATCTACGGCGCGCAATCGCGCGAGGCCGAACGCTTTGCTGCTGCCACCGATCAGGCGCTGCAACTGAATCTCAAGATCGCCAGCACCAACGCGCTCAGTACCTCCACGATCCAGATCGTCGCGGCGTGCGCGCTGGCGGCGATCGTGTGGCGCGCGACGCGCCCCGACCTGCTCGACAGCATGAGCGGCGGCACCTTCATGTCGCTGATCACCGCAATGCTGGTAATGCTGCCTTCGCTCAAGCGCCTGACCACGGTGCAGGCGACCGTGCAGCGCGGCGTGGCGGCGGCCGATGAACTGTTCATCGTGCTGGATACCCCCGCGGAGGACGACACCGGCTCCGTCGCGTTGACGCGCAGCCGCGGCGAGATCGAATTCAATGACGTGCGACTGGCCTACGACGGAAATGAATCGGCCGCGCTGGATGGGGTGAGTTTGATTTGCACCCCGGGCAGCGTGACCGCGCTGGTCGGACGCTCGGGCAGCGGCAAGACCAGCCTGGTAAGCCTGCTGCCGCGTTTCTATCAGGCCACGAGTGGCAGCGTAAGACTGGATGCCGTCGAGCTGACGGACTACCGCTTGAGGGATCTGCGCGCGCAGATCGCGCTGGTGAGTCAACGCGTGGTGCTGTTCAACGGCACGATTGCCGAGAACATCGCCTATGGCGGTTTGGCCGACGCGAGCGAAGCGCAGATCGTCGCAGCCGCCGAGGCGGCGAACGCGATGGAGTTCATACGCAAGCTGCCGCAGGGCATCCACAGCGCGGTCGGTGAGCGCGGCGCGTTGTTGTCGGGCGGCCAGCGTCAGCGTATCGCGATCGCCCGCGCCCTGCTCAAGAACGCGCCGATCCTGATCCTCGACGAGGCCACCAGCGCGCTGGATACCGAGTCTGAGCGACTGATCCAGGACGCGCTCACGCGGCTGATGCGCGACCGCACCACGCTGGTGATCGCGCATCGACTGTCAACAGTGGAGCATGCCGACCAGATCGCAGTGATGGACGCCGGTCGCATCGTCGAGCGCGGTCGGCATGCAGAGTTGCTGGCACGGGGCGGCGTCTACGCGGCGTTGTATCGCTTGCAGTTCCGTGACGGACCCGTTACCGCATCGTCATGAAGGCGCGTGCGATCGCGTGGCTGGAGCGGCGCTGGTATGGCGGGGTAGCGCCGGGGCCGGGGCTGAGGGCGGTGTCGGCACTCTATTGCTGGTGGATGTGGCGACAGCGAGTCGCCTACCACAGCGGACGCCGACCCGGCGCTCGCGCGGGCGTGCCCGTGGTCGTGGTCGGCAATCTCAACGTCGGTGGTGCCGGCAAGACACCGTTGGTGCTGGCCCTGGTGGCGGCGTTGCGCACGCGCGGTTGGCGGCCGGGCGTGATCTCACGCGGCTATGGCGGCAGTGTGCCCGGTCCAGAGCGCGTGTTGCGCACCAGCGATCCGGCGCGGGTCGGTGACGAGCCGCTGCTGATTGCGCAGCGCAGCGACGCGCCCGTCGCGATTGCACGGCGACGCGTCGAAGCGGCGCGGCTGCTGGTCGCGAGCGGCGAGGTCGATGTGCTGATCGCCGACGACGGCTTGCAGCACTACGCGCTATGGCGCGATCTCGAAGTGCTCGTCATCGACGGCCGACGCGGTTTTGGCAATCGTCGCGTTCTACCCGCCGGCCCGCTGCGCGAGCAGATCGATCGCGCCGGCGATTGCGATTTCACCGTGTTGAATGGCGGCGAGGCGACCGGGCATGAGATTCCGATGCGACTGGAGCAGCGCGACGCGGTGACGCTCGACGGCCGGTCGACCCGCCCGCTGACGGACTTTGCCGGGCAGCGTGTGCACGCCGTGGCCGGCATCGGAGATCCTCCGCGCTTCTTTGCCGCGCTGAGCGAGCAGGGCATCGAGGTCGTGCCGCATCCGTTTCCCGATCATCACGCGTTTCGCGCTGCCGACCTGAAATTCCCGGAGTCGCTGCCGTTGCTGATGACCGAAAAGGATGCGGTGAAGTGCTGCCGCTTCGCTGCCCCCGGGCGCTACGCCGTGCCGGTCGATGCGATCCTGCCCGAATTCTTTTTCGATGCTGTCGACGCGCGCCTGCGCTCCCTGAAAGCCCCTCTCCCTTCGGGAGAGGGCGTGGCCTGTCCTGAGCCTGCCGAAGGAGGGTGAGGGTACGGCGAAGCTGCGACATTCGTCCTTGCCGAGAACCATCATGAGCCAACGCATGAGCCCCATTCCCGATTTCGTCGTCGCCATTCCCGCGCGCTACGCCTCGACCCGCTTGCCTGGCAAACCGCTGCGCTTGATCGCCGGCAAACCGATGATCGTGCACGTGGCACAGCGTGCACGCGAAGCCGGTGCGGCTGAGGTTGTGGTCGCAACCGATGACGCCCGCATCGCCGACGCCCTTGCGCCGCTCGGCGTGCGTGTCTGCATGACGTCGCCGATGCATACGTCGGGAACGGATCGTCTGGCCGAGTGCGCCGTGTTGTGCGGCTGGGAGGATGCGCGCATCGTGGTGAACCTTCAGGGCGACGAACCACTCGCGCCGCCCAACGCAATCCGTGCCGTCGTCACGACGCTGATCGCAGCCCAGGCCGAGCTTGCGACGCTCGCCACGCCGATTACGAGTACCTCCGAACTGTTCGATCCGAACTGTGTGAAGTTGGTGCGCGATGCGAGCGGCCACGCGCTCTATTTCAGTCGCGCGCCGATACCCTGGGATCGCGACGCCTTTGCGCATGACCGTGTCGCCTTGCCGACGGGCTCGTGGCTGCGCCATATCGGGCTGTACGCGTATCGGGTGGGTGCGTTGCGCCGGTTTTCCGCAATGCCCCTCGGCACGCTGGAGCGAACCGAGTCGCTGGAACAATTGCGTGTGCTCGAAGCGGGTTGGCGTATCGCGGTGGCACTGACGCCGGAACCTTTTCCCGCCGGCGTAGATACCGAGGCCGACTTGCAGCGCGTCATCGCGCATCTGGATGGCAGGCGAACGCCAAGCGATGGCGCATGAATTACGTGTGGCGCGATGCTGCGGCAATCGCATTGCGACGACGCGCGACGGGCGCATAATGACCGCGCACGGAGCCGAGGGCGACGGGAGCGAGATGTCTGCATGAATGTACTGCTGGTCGCGCCGGAACTGTCCGGCAGCCTCGAATGGATCAACGCGCCCGCACCGTCCCTGGGCTTGTTGCGCGGCCGGGTGGTGCTGTTGGGTTTCTGGCACGCAGGTTCAGTGTATTGCCAGAACCTGCTCAACGATTTGCGTTTTCTGCAGGGCAAACACGCCGACAGCATCAGCGTATTCGGCATCCATACCCCGAAATTCGAGGCCGAGCGCAGCCCGAAACTGGTGCAGAAGGCGATCAACCGCTACGGCGTACGATTTCCGGTTGCCAACGATCCGGCCTTCATCACCTGGCAACACTACGGCATCCGTGCCTGGCCCTCGGTGGCGGTGCTGGATTCGCAGGGTCGGGTGGTAGAGATCAGCAGCGGCGATCTGCGGCGCGAGGCGCTCGACGTTTTGGTAACGCAGTTGCTCGACGACGCCGGCGCGCGCGACCAGCGCGTGTACGAAACCGTGCAGCCGGTGTTGAAGCCGGAACCGCGGTTGCCTCTCAGTTTTCCTACCGGGCTGGCGGTGACCCAGAACCATCTTTACATCGCCGATAGCAGCCATCATCGCGTGCTCGAATGCAGCCATGACGGTCGCATCCTGCGCCAGTTCGGCTCCGGCAACGCGGGTTTTCTCGATGGCAGCAGCGCCGAGTGCAGCTTGCAGTCGCCTCGCGGCCTGGCGGTGCTGAAGGACATGCTCTACGTCGCAGATACCGGCAATCACGCGCTGCGACGGGTGAAATTGCTGGATGGCGAGGTGGACACGCTCGCCGGAGACGGTCGACCCGGACAACCTGCCGGGCTCATGGCCGGCAACGCATCTGAGTTGCCGTTGAACGCGCCCTGGGATGTGGCCGGCGCGTTCGACCGGCTGTATCTGGCGATGGCCGGAATGCAGCAGGTGTGGGAATTCGATCTGGGCAAACGTGCGATGCGTCCGGTGGCCGGATCGGGCCAACTCGCGCTGGAGGATGGCATCGGCACCAGCGCGACGTTCGCGCAACCCGCGGGTCTGGCGCTCGTTCAACAGACGCTCTACGTGGCGGATTCGTCCGGTTCGGCGATCCGCAGCGTGCACCTGGGCAACGGCACGGTGCAGACGCTGGTGGGTCAAAGCACGTTCGAGTTCGGCGACCAGGATGGCACCCGCAGCGCCGCACGCTTGCAGTATCCGCTCGCGCTCGCGCTCGATCCGCGCTCGCCGTTGCTGTGGATCGCCGATAGCTACAACGACAGCATCAAGATGCTGCGCCTCGGCGGCGGTGACTTGCGTCGTTTTGAACTTGACTATCGCCTGCACCAGCCTACCGCGATCGCGGCTTCGCCCGGGGCGTTGTGGGTTGCCAACACCAATGCGCATGAGATTGTCCGCATCGATCTCGATGGTGGCAGCGTGCGCCGCCTGCCCGTAGGCGAATGACCGAAACCGCACGCGACACCCGCTTCGATGGCAAGGCCTTTGCGCGCGCGCTGACCGCAGCGCCCGGTGTGTATCGCATGCTCGCCAGCGATGAGAGCGTGCTCTACGTCGGCAAGGCGGCTTCGCTCGGCAAGCGTGTCGCAAGTTACTTCACCGCCAGCCCGCGCTCGCTGCGACTTACCAACATGATCGCGCAAACCGCGCGCATGGAAGTGACGGTCACTCGCACCGAGGCCGAGGCCCTGCTGCTTGAAAACCAGCTGATCAAGTCGCTTAAGCCGCGTTACAACGTGCTGCTGCGCGACGACAAGAGTTATCCCTACATTTACCTTTCCACCACCGAGCGCGCGCCCCGCATCGCGTTCTACCGTGGCGCGCGTTCGATGCCGGGACGCTTCTTCGGGCCATACCCCAGCGTGCTTGCGGTGCGCGAAGCCCTCAACCTGATCCACAAGTTGTTCAAGCTGCGCTCCTGCGAGGACAGCGTATTCCGCAACCGTAGCCGGCCCTGTCTGCAATATCAGATACATCGATGCAGCGCGCCCTGCGTGAATCTGATCGCGGATGCGGCCTATCGCGACAGCGTGCGCCGGACCGAATGGTTCCTCGACGGCAAGGGTGACGAGTTGGTGGGGGAACTTGGCGCGGCGATGGAGCGCGCCAGTGCCGCCCTGGCGTTCGAGGAAGCGGCGCGGCTGCGCGACGTGATCGCAAACCTGCGCAAGGTGCAGGCACGCCAGTATGTCGACGGCGACCGCGCCGATCTCGACGTGCTGGCCTGCGTAATGGAACAGGGCGCGGCCTGCGTGATGCTGTTGAGTTTCCGCAATGGGATGAACTACGGCACCCGCGGCTTCTTCCCGAAAACCAACGGCGCCGAGGACGCGGCCGAAGTGCTGGCGGCTTTCGTTACTCAGTATTACCTGAGCGAAACCTCTCAAGGCCGGCGCCCGCCGCGCGAGATCGTGCTCGGCCACGAAATCGTTGACCGTGGTCTGATCGAAGACGTACTCAGCCTGCAAGCCGGCATGCGAGTGCAAATGAAGTCCAGCGTGCGCGGCGAGCGTGCACGCTATCTGGAACTGGCGCAGCAGAACGCCAGTCTCTCGCTGGCGACAGAGTTGAGCAGCAATGCGAGCCAGCGCGCTCGCCTGGTTGCATTGCAGGAGTTGCTGGGATTGGCCTCCGCGCCACAGCGTATGGAGTGCTTTGACATCAGCCACACCCAAGGCGAGGCGACCGTGGCCTCGTGCGTGGTGTTCGACGCCGAGGGACCGGTACGCGCGCAGTATCGTCGCTACAACATCGCCGGTGTCACCGCAGGCGACGACTTTGCCGCGATGCGACAGGCGCTACAGCGCCGCTTCCGGCGTGCCACGGAGGAGGGCGGAGTCGCGAATGCCGACGCAGACAAGGTTTCCGGCAGCAGTCTCGGCGTGTGGCCCGATCTGCTGTTGATTGACGGTGGCAAGGGACAGTTGGCGCAAGCGCTCGAGGTGTTGCAGGAAGCCGGTATCACCGGTATCGATGTGGTTGGCGTTGCCAAGGGCGCGGAACGCCGAGCCGGGCACGAAGCGTTGATCCTTGCCGATGGCCGCGAGCTTCGCCCCGGACCGGATTCGCCTGCGCTGCAGCTGATCCAGCAGATTCGCGACGAGGCCCATCGATTTGCCATCACTGGGCATCGAGGGCGACGCGCCAAGACGCGCGAACGCAGCCGCCTGGAAGACATCCCGGGCATCGGCGCACGGCGACGCGCTATGCTCTTGAAACATTTCGGCGGATTGGCAGGACTCAAGCGCGCAGGCATGGACGAGATCGCACGGGTTGCAGGCATCAACGCCGCACTCGCGCAACGCATCTACCACGCCTTGCATGGACTGGAGCAAGAAGGCAAGTGAACCCGTGAAGCTGACGATTCCTACCCTGCTGACGTTGTTCCGGATCTTGCTGATTCCGGTGCTGGTCGTCGTGTTCTACCTGCCTTACACCTGGGCCAATATCGCGGCGACGGCGGTCTTCGTGATTGGCGCGCTCACCGACTGGCTCGACGGCTGGATCGCACGCCGCTACAACATGTATTCGGCCTTCGGCGCGTTTCTCGATCCAGTCGCGGACAAACTCGCGGTCGCGGTGGCGCTGGTGCTGATCGTGCAATACCACCACACCGTCTTCATGGCCTTGATCGCAGCGGTGATCATCGGGCGCGAGATCACGATTTCTGCGTTGCGCGAATGGATGGCCGAAATCGGCCAGAAGGCGAGAGTGAAAGTCGTCGCGATCGGCAAGCTCAAGACCATCGTGCAGATGGTGGCGTTGAGCATGTTGTTGTTCCGCGAGGACCTGTTCGGCATCCGCATCTTCGCGATCGGCGAGGGCCTGCTCGCCGTCGCCGCGGCGCTGACCTTGTGGTCAGGCTATGCCTACGTGCGCGCCGCGTGGCCGGCGATGCGGGAAGGCTAAAGCCCTCTCCTTCACGGAGAGGGTTGGGTGAGGATGGTTTTTGTCCGCACCTTTCGCCCGCGCGGACCTCGCTCCGCTGTTGACATCCTGAGCCCTGTCCGTAAAATACGCGGTCAATTGCGGGAATAGCTCAGTTGGTAGAGCACGACCTTGCCAAGGTCGGGGTCGCGAGTTCGAGTCTCGTTTCCCGCTCCAGATTGCAGACGAAACCCCGGTCCGCCGGGGTTTCGTGTTTTGAAGCACAGCGATGTGCAAATGCCGCGAAGGGCAGGATGCCCCAAAGCAGCGAAAGGCCGAGCAATTGCGGCCTGCGTCAAAACGTCACTGGCCTGGTGGCAGAGTGGTCATGCAGCGGCCTGCAAAGCCGCGTACGCCGGTTCGATTCCGACTCAGGCCTCCATATTAGGGACCGAAACAGTCCGAGATTGTCCAAAAACCCCGCCGAAACGCGGGGTTTTTTGTTGTCCTGTGTCCGGTCGGGCAACCCCGCTGGCAGTCTACGGAAAAGCAGTCTGGCTTCCGTTGCCGCCCCGCACCGACGCGCAGTCGCTACACCGCCACACGTACGACAACCAAGAGGTCAGCAAAGCCGAAACGCTCAAGGCAAGAGCGTCATGCATCCCGAGTTGACGGGAAGCTCCCTACTTCTACTGTGTTAATAAACAAGGTGCCGTCCGTACGCTCGCTTGCCGCAGCACGGACAGAGCGGCAGACGTCTGGCGATGAGCCTGGCCAGACCGAACGCCAGCGTGGCGATC
>JBKJTK010000429.1:0-3094 GCA_046590875.1 Chiayiivirga sp. | reverse complement strand
TCGGCGCCGACCTGTTCTTCGACGACTCCAGCAGCAATATCGAGAACGCGCGCCGGCATGTCGCAGCCGGGCATGTGCCGCATGGGGTGTCGAACTCGTGATCTGCTCCCTCTCCTTGAAGGGGAGGGAGGAGTGCGGCGCGATCGTTCGGTTTCGTTTGTTGGCGCTGTCCGTTATCGAACACAGGCAGCGGACACATCGTGGGACAGCCAAAAGAATCAAATACTTGGCCTATGTTCGACAGGTGGCACACCAATTGCTGGGTAGAGCGCATGGATATCCAGCGCTCCGATCTCAAACTCAAGAAACGCCGCAAGCAGATCCTGTTCGGTGTCACCGGCGCCATCGCGGTGTTCGGTATCGGGCTGTGGCTTGCGAATCTGGATGCGGCCGCGCCGCAGGTTGAGCGCAGCAGTCTCTGGCTCGATAGCGTCAAGCGCGGCGAGATGCTGCGCGAAGTGCGCGGCACCGGGGTATTGGTGCCGAAGGAAATTCGCTGGGTCGCGGCCGAGACGTCGGCGCGGGTCGAACGCATCGTGGTGAAACCCGGTGCCGTGGTCGATGCCGACACCGTGATCCTCGAACTGAGCAATCCGGAAGTCGAAGAGGCTCAGCTCGCCGCGCAGTCGGCGTTGACCGCGGCCGAAGCCGATCTGGCCGCGCAACGCATGACGCTGGAAAGCCAGGTGCTGGATCAGAAGGCGAACCTGGCCGCGGTCAAGGCCGAGTACGAATCCGCGCATTTGCAGACCGAAGCTGAGGCTGACCTCGCCACGAAGGGCATCATTCCGAAGATCCAGTATCGCCGCAGCCAGCTCGCGTCGGACCAGCTCAAGATTCGACTGGACATCGAGCAGGAGCGCATCGCGAAGTTCGGCCCGACCATGCAGGCGCAACTCGCTGCGCAACGTGCGCGCACCGATCAACTGCGCAACACCGCGGAATTGCGTGCGCGTCAGGCCGATGGTTTGAAGGTGCGGGCCGGCATCGCCGGTGTGCTGCAGCAGGTTCCGGTGGAAGAAGGCCAGCAGGTCGCGGCCGGCGTGAATCTGGCGCGCGTCGCGCGTCCCGACGTGCTGATGGCCGAGCTGCGCATTCCCGAAACCCAGGTAAAGGACGTGAGCGTGGGCCAACGCGTGAGCGTGGATACACGCAACGGCATCGTGGCGGGGCAGGTGATCCGCATCGATCCGGCGGTGCTCAATGGCACCGTGCTGGTCGATGTTGATCTCGAAGGCACGCTGCCGCCCGGCGCGCGTCCGGATCTCAGCGTCGACGGCACGATCCAGATTGAACGCCTCGACGACGTGCTTTTCGTTGGCCGCCCCGCTTATGGTCAGCCGGAAAGCGAAGTGCGTTTGTTCAAGCTCGACCTCGAAACCGGCATCGCGCACCGCGTGCCGGTGCGCCTGGGTCGCGCCTCGGTGAATTTGATCGAGATCCAGCAAGGCCTTGAACCCGGTGACCAGATCATCCTGTCCGATACCTCGCAATGGGATGAATACGACCGCTTGCGGATCAACTAACACTCCCTCCCCTGCGAATGCAGGAGAGTGTTGCGAATAAAAACTCCCTCCCCTGCGAAAGCAGGGGAGGGTTGGGGTGGGTCGCTCTCGGCCGAGATACCGCGCCAAGAGCTTCACTCCCTCCCAACCTCCCCCTGCAAGCAGGGGGAGGAGCGAGAGCAAAAATCCGAAACGACCACTTCCGAGAACGCCATGACCACCACTCCCGCCCTGCTCGCAATGTCCGACATCACCAAGGTCTTCTACACCGACGAGGTGGAAACCCACGCGCTGGCGGGCGTGCATTTCAACCTGCAACGCGGCGAGTACGTTTCGATCTCCGGGCCGTCGGGTTGCGGCAAGTCGACGCTGCTGTCGATCCTCGGCCTGCTCGACACCCCGACCGCCGGCAAATACAGCCTCAACGGCACCGCGGTGGAAGACATTTCGGCCAGCGACCGCGCGCGCATCCGCAATCGGGAAATCGGTTTCATCTTCCAGGCCTTCAACCTGATCGGCGATCTCTCGGTTTTCGAGAACGTTGAACTGCCGTTGACCTATCGCGATGGCGTGAGCAAGGCCGAGCGCCGCGACAAGGTTCAACAGGCGTTGGAAAGAGTCGGCATGGCGCACCGCCTCAAGCACTACCCGGCCCAGCTCTCCGGTGGTCAGCAGCAGCGCGTCGCGGTCGCGCGCGCGCTGGTCGGTAATCCCTCGATTCTTCTTGCTGACGAGCCGACGGGAAACCTCGATTCCAAGAACGGCGAGGCGGTGATGGCGCTGCTCGACGAACTGCACCAGGCCGGTTCGACCATCTGCATGGTCACGCACGACCCGCGCTACGCTGATTTCGCGCAACGCAAGATTTTCATGTTCGACGGCCGCGTGGTGGATGAAGAGACGCTGCACCGCCTGCGTCAGGAAGAGGATCAGCGCCTGGATGCGCAGATCGCGCGGGCGCGGGATCGGGTGGTGGGGTAACCCCCCGTCGTCCCCGCGAAAGCGGGGACCCAGTGACGTTCGTGCGGATGACGAGCAAAGGCACTGGGTTCCCGCTTTCGCGGGAATGACGGAGTTGGGAACGAATTCGTAGTCTGCAACTGGACAAGCCCATGCTTACCAATCTCCTCCAAGACCTCCGCTACGGCCTGCGCAGTCTCGCCAGCCGACCCATGTTCACCCTGGTCGCGGTGCTGACGCTGGCGCTGGGCATCGGCGCGAACACCGCGATCTTCTCGGTGATCCACGGGCTGTATCTGCGGCCGTTGCCGTATCAAGACGGCGAACGGCTGGTATCGGTCTACAACACCTATCCCAAGATGGGGTTGGAGTTCGCGGGCACGTCGATTCCCGATTATCTGGATCGACGCAAGGACGCGCCGTCGCTCGAAGACCTGACGATGTACACCGCCGGCAGCTACAACCTGGCCGACGGTGGTTCGCCGCCTGAGCGTCTCAACGGAACGATGGCAACCCCCTCGTTCTTCACCACGCTGCAGGTCGCGCCGGCGCTGGGTCAGGCCTTCACCGACGCCCATGCCGTGCCCGGCCAGGACCGCGTGGTGTTGGTGTCCCACACGCTCTGGACC
>JBKJTK010000347.1:0-9761 GCA_046590875.1 Chiayiivirga sp. | reverse complement strand
TACCACGCCAATGTGGTGATGAGCGTGCTGGCATCGCGGGCGCTGGTGATCTGCCCGGAGTCCTTCGTCGATCCGGCCGCGGCCGCAGCGATCACGGCGTTCTACGCGCCGGCCGTGGTGGAGTTGAGCGCGGCCGAGAAGAACGCGTTTGGCGGCAATTGCATCGCGCTCTCCGATGACTGCGTATGGATGAGCGAGGCCGCCGCCGATGCGCTTGCACCGCACAACCGCGCCGCCTTGGAAGGTCTGGGATTCCGTATCGGCGCGGTGGCGCTGGACGAGATCGAGAAGGCAGGGGGATCGTTGCGCTGCTGCGTGGGCGAGGTCTTCTAAAGCTGTACGCCGGCTGCGCCACTGCCCGAAAGTTCAGACCGGATTCACCGCCTCCCGCCCAGACTTGCCGCAAGTCCCTGCCGCTGAAGGCTTTGCAGGCCCATCTCCTGTCGCTAAGATGCCCGCCACGACATGATCCGCCGCCTTCCCCCGCTGACGTTGCTAGCTGCGCTCCTGCTTGGCGCAGGCGGCACCGTGTTGGCGGCCGATCCGGGGCGTCTGCCGGAAACCGTCAGCCGCATCGAACGCGAGACCGGTGGGCGCGTGCTATCGGCGCAGAAGAGCCAGCGTGGCGGGCGAGAGGTCAACCGGATCAAAGTGTATACCCCCGAAGGTCGCGTCCGCGTGATGTGGGACGATCCGCAGCGTGATCGCGGCCGGAGTCTCGCTCCGCGTGCAGGCGAGCGCAGCGGTCAGCCGGCCGCCGACGCCACGCACCGGGCCGCGGTTGAGCGCGACGACACCGCGCGCGACGACGGTTGACGCGCGAGTGCCAGTCGCTTATTCAGGAGTGGGCCCGGAGCGTTCACTGATCCAGGCCGATGGAGCCTGACGACTGCAATGTTGTGTTGAACCCGTCGTAACACTTCCCCCTGAGGAGAACGCATGCGCATTCTGCTGGTCGAAGACGAAGCGCCGCTGCGCGAAACCCTGAGCGCGCGGCTCAAGCGTGAGGGTTACGCGGTGGATGCCGCGAGCGATGGCGAGGAAGGGATTTACCTCGGTCGCGAAGTCCCTTTCGATGTCGCGGTTATTGACCTAGGTCTGCCGCGCATGTCGGGCATGGATCTGGTCAAGCTGCTGCGCACCGAGGGCAAGAAATTCCCGATCCTGATCCTGACCGCGCGCTCAAGTTGGCAGGACAAGGTCGAAGGCCTCAAGGCCGGCGCTGACGATTATCTGGTGAAGCCCTTCCACGTGGAGGAACTGCTGGCGCGGCTCAATGCCTTGTTGCGGCGCGCCGCAGGCTGGAGCAAGCCCTCGCTGGACTGCGGTCCGATCAGTCTGGATCTGGCCGCGCAAACGGTGTCGGTCGAAGGTGCCGGGGTCGATCTCACCAGCTACGAATACAAGGTGCTCGAATACCTGATGCTGCACGCGGGCGAGCTGGTGTCGAAGGCCGACCTGACCGAGCACATCTATCAGCAGGATTTCGACCGAGACTCCAACGTGCTCGAAGTCTTCATTGGCCGGCTGCGCAAGAAGCTCGATCCGGAAGGCGCGCTCAAACCGATCGAAACCGTGCGAGGACGCGGCTACCGCTTCGCCATTCCGCGTAGCGAGTAGGCGCGGTGCGGCCGCGTCGCGGCGGACACGCAGCGCGAACCTGAGCGCGTGACCGGTATGAGCATGAGCCGCATGCTGTCGCTGCAGGCGCGTCAGCTGCTGGCAGCGAGCCTGGGCTTGGTCGCTTTCCTCGGGCTCACCGGCTACGCGCTCGATCGTGCCTTCGCCGAAACCGCTGAAACCTCGATGCGGCAGCGCCTGGAGAACTACGTCTGGGCGTATATCGAACGCTCGGAGCTGTCGCGCTCGGGCGAATTGATCGTGCCCGATGTGCCGCCCGATTCGCGCTTCACCCGTCCGGGTAGCGGTTTGTATGCGGGCGTGAAGTCGGAAAAATTCGGCTGGGAATCCGGCTCGGCTCTGGGACGTGAACTGCCGTTCGAAGCCCAGCTCGCGCCCGGCGAAACCCGCTTCGAGGGGCCGCTAAGCAGTCCCAACGGTGACCTCTATCGCTACAGCCACGGCGTCGCCTGGGAGACCGGCGACGGCGAGGAAGTGCAGTTCACCTTGCACGTGGCCGAGGACACGATCGCGCTCGAACGCCAGATCGCCGTCTTCCGTCGCAGCCTGTGGGTGTACCTGGGCGCGGCCGCGCTGCTGTTGCTTGGTCTTCAGATCCTGGTGATGCGCTGGAGCCTGGCGCCGTTGCGGCGCGTGGTCACCGACATGGAACGCATCATGGACGGGCGCATGGAGCGGCTGCCTGGCAGCTATCCGGAAGAACTCGCGCTGCTCACGGACAGCTTGAACGAAATGATCGACGTGGGCCGGCAGCAGATCGGGCGTACCCGCAACGTGCTCGCCGACCTCGCGCACAGTCTGAAAACGCCACTGGCGGTGATGCACAGCGAACTCGAATCCGAGCACGACGGCCGCGAGCTGCGCAGCGCGCTGAAGGAGCAGGTCGGTCGCATGGGCGAGATCGTCGCCTACCAGCTGTCGCGCGCCGCCACCACCGGACGCCAGACCTTCTCCGCGCCGCTGGCGCTGGAGCCGCGCGCGGAGGAGATCGTGCGCAGTCTGGAGAAGGTCTACGCCGGCAAGAATGTTCTTTGCGAGTTTGACGTCGACCGCAGTGCGCGCTTCCACGGTGAGCAGGGCGACTTGATGGAACTGCTCGGCAACCTGCTCGAGAACGCCTTCAAATGGGCCAACCACCAGGTGCTGCTGACCGCGCGTGTGATGACGGTCGCCCCGCAACGCCGCGCCGGCGTGTTGATCACGGTTGAAGACGACGGCCCCGGCATCCCGCCCGAGAAAGTCGAACTGCTGCTGCAGCGCGGCGTACGCGGCGACGAACGCGTGCACGGCCACGGCATCGGTCTGGCGATCGTGCAGGACATCGTCAAGGCTTACGGCGGCGAACTCAGCGTCGAACGCTCGGACGAACTTGGCGGGGCGCGCTTCGTGGTGCGGTTCTCGCCTACGATGTGAGGGCAGAGCCTGCCCCGGACTCGATCCGGGGACGCCCGGCCCCTCTCGGGCATCCTGCCCTTCGCGGCACTCGGACTCCTGTCCATCGAATGGCTGCGAACGTCGGGAACCGTCAGCGCCTGAGTAAGGGACGCGGACCATAGAACTCCGCTAGTCGCTCTGCCACCGCCGGCATTGCAGCGCGTAGTTGTTCGGGTGCGGTGAAGTGGTACTCGCTGACCACGGCGAAGAATTCGTCCGGGGCTTCGGCGGCGTAAGCATCGATCGCAGGCTCGCGGCCGGCGTCGACCTCGGTGCGGATCGCGTCGTAGGCGGTTTGGAAGTCGCGCACCCACGCGTCGCGGATGGCCGCCTCGCGCAACGGTGGGGTGCCGTCCATGGTGCCGTCGAGGGCGTCGAGCTTGTGCGCGATTTCATGCGCGACGACGTGATAGCCGGGTTCGGGTGTGTCCAGGTCGGCGCGCACGTCGGCCCAGGACAGGATCAGGGGACCGTGCTGCCAGGATTCGCCGATGAGTTCATCGTCCCATTCGGCTACGACGCCGGTGTCCTCGTCGTAGTCGTGGCGGCGCACGCCGAATTGGCCGGGGTAGACGATCACTTCATGCCAGCCGCGCAGCCAGTCATAACCCAGATGCAGGATCGGCTGGCAGCACAGCAGGGCAATCAGGCGCCGGCGCTCGGGTGGCAGCAGGCAACCGCGCGCGGGCGTAATCGCCTTCTCGCGCAGGAATCGTTCGGTGTAGTCGCGCAGGCGTTGCTGCGCTTGGGAATCCAGCCCCCGCGCCCAGACCACGCGACGTAGCAGACGTTGCCAGTCGTCGTCGTGGATCTGGGGCGGGGTTGTCGCACCGGTAAGCCGGCGCAGCCATGCTTTCATGTCGGCATTATTCCGCGAAACCGCCCGCGGAACGGGTCGACTGCCTGTGAGCTAGGCAAGGGCGCGTGGAGTGTTGTGGGGACTTCCGCGCCCTTGCCGGTACGTCCTTGTGCGCAATCAGACCCTGCGTCGGAGCGGAAGTTCCGCGCTCCGGCTCCCCTTGAGAGACCTGCCCTTGAGAGATCGATCTACTTGAACATGCCCGGCAGGAAGGAGTGCCAGCGTGTCGCGGCCGTGGGCCGCGCCAGCGTGTCGCGCTTGGGTGCGATTGGCGTCCCCGCGGTGGCGGCGGGAGCGGCCGGGTCGGCAACGGTCGGCGGCACCGTGGTTGGCGCGGCGAGGGCGGCGGCTTCGGCTTGCGCCTGCGGGCACTGGCCGCCGCTGCTGTTCGCGTCCTGGCGCGCAGGCGTCATCCCCTGGGCGGTGACGGCCAGCAACAGCAGTGCGATGGTCAGAACGGTGCGAGACATGGTGGTTCCCCGTGATGGGCCGGATTCGACCGGCATCACGGATTGGATGCGGGTCGGTCGCAAAGGGTTACGCCCATTCTAGGCCGGCGCGGCTCCGGCTTGGCTCCGCCCGACGGATCAGGGATTCGCTTTGGCGCGTGAAGTTCCTCGCTGCGGTGCAACAAGACGGCTGCGCAGGGTCTGGGCACACTCACCATGCCATGGTCGCCGCCACCTCACACTTCGTGTTTCCCTCGTCACCGCGCATCACCGCGCCCACGCTACGTCGCGCCCTCGCGGCCGGGATGAGGCGAGTGATCTCGCGGCGTGAGGCATTGAACAAGATCAATGTATTCCCGGTGCCCGATGGCGACACCGGCAGCAACCTGGCTTTCACGTTGGGCACCGTGCTGGCAGGCAGTCTGAGCCGGCGCGCGCGTTCTACCGGTGAATTGCTGCGGCAAGTTGCGGACGACGCCATCGACGGGGCGCGCGGCAATTCCGGCGCGATCCTCGCGCAGTTCCTGCAAGGCGTGGGCGAGGTCGCGGGCATGGACCGGGTGCTGACCGCGACGGGCTTGGCGCAAGCCGCGCGGGCGGGTTCCGAGCAGGCCTTTGGTGCCCTCGCGGAGCCGCGCGAAGGCACCATCCTGAGCGTGATCCGTGCCTTCGCTGAGTCGCTCGAGACGCAAACCGTCGCCGGGATGAAGGATTTGCGCAGCGCTTTCGGCCTGGCGCTGGAACGCGCCCGGGTCGCCCTGGCCGATACCCCGAAGCAACTCGCGGTGCTGCGCCAG
This sequence comes from Chiayiivirga sp., assembly GCA_046590875.1. Lineage (GTDB taxonomy): Bacteria > Pseudomonadota > Gammaproteobacteria > Xanthomonadales > Xanthomonadaceae > JALCLA01. The sequence goes on along the minus strand of JBKJTK010000347.1, from coordinate 4,581 downwards.
GCGGGCGTGGTGGATGCCGGCGGGCAAGGCTTCGTCGACCTGCTGGAAGGCATCCAAGAATTCATCACCACCGGCGCGGAGGGCCAGGTGGGCGTAAGCGAGGTCGCGATCGAGTTCGCCGGCCAGCATCTGCATGAGGACATCGATCCGGGCCAGCGCTGGTGCAGCGAATGCCTGATCACGGGCGAAGGACTGGATCGCGATGCGATCCGCGCCGCGGTGAGTGCACTGGACGCATCGAGTGTGGTGATCGCCGGCAGCCATCAGCGGGTGCGGGTGCATGCGCATGTGGCCGAACCCTGCGCCCTGTTCGAGGCCGCGGCACGCTTCGGTGCCGTGACCGGACGCAAGGCCGAGGACATGTTGGCGCAGCACCGCGCCGCGGCGGCGGCGACCGGCGTGGCGATCGTCACCGATAGCGGCGCGGACATTCCGAAGGAACTCTACGAGCGCCTCGACATCCATATGGTGTCGGCGCGGGTCAGCTTCGGCGACGAGGATTTCCTCGACAAGGTTTCGATCACGCCCGCCGAGTTCTACGCCAAGCTGCGCACGTCGGCGGAGTTGCCAAAGACCTCGCAACCGCCACCGGGCGATTTCCGCCGCCAGTTCGAATTCCTGCTCAGCCACCATCCCGCTTTGGTTTACGCCGGCATCTCGCGCGCCGTGAGTGGCACCTTGCAGGCGGGCGAGGGCGCGGCGGTGCGCGTGGATGCGAAGCGTGCACATGTGATCGATACCGGACACGCGTCTTGCGGGCAGGGGTTGATCGTGATCGCCGCGGCCGAGGCGGCACGAGCCGGAGCGTCGGCCGCCACGATCATGGCCATGATCGAACGCCTGCGCCCGCTGACGCACACCTACGCGCTGGCGCGTGACATCAGCTTCGGCGTGCGGGGAGGACGCGTGCCCGCCTGGGCGAAGCCGGTGGTCGATCTGTTCGGGGTGACGCCGGTTGCAAAGGTGCGCGGCGACGGCAAGCTCGCCGTGCATGGCGCGCTGTGGGGACGCAAGCACGCGCCGCGCCGGTTTGCCGCCTACATCGCTCGCCGTCTGCCACCTGGCAAGCACTGGCGCGTGTTAATCGGTCATTGCGATTGCGCAGCGGATGGCGAGGCCTTGCTGCTGGCTTTGCGCGAACGTCTGCAGTGCAGCGAGGCCTGGCTGGTCGAGGCCGGCCCCGCCATTGGCGCGCACGCGGGACCGCGGGCACTGGTGGCTGGAGTACAGGAGGTGGATCCGACGTAGCGCTGCGGTCCGACAATATCGCAACCAAACAATCTCAGCTGCGACTGGCAACCGGAACGAGGCTCTGAAACACTCGCCGCATGTTGCTGTTGGCACTCGCCCTGCTGCTCGCCTACCTGATCGGCTCGCTCTCCGGCAGCCTGCTGCTTGGGCGATGGTCCGGCGTGGACATTCGCACCCTCGGCAGCGGGAACGCCGGCGGCACCAACGCCTTTCGCACCCGGGGCTGGAAGTTTGCACTCGGCGTGATTGCGATCGACATCGGCAAGGGCGCGCTGGCGGGCTGGACAGGAATCGCGATGCACGCCGACGCCGCCCCTTTCTCGGCCCTCGCGCAAGGACTGGCCTGCGTGTTCGCAGCGGTGATCGGCCACACGTGGCCGCTGTACTTTGGATTCCGTGGGGGCAAGGGTGCAGGCACGCTGGTCGGCGGCTTGCTCGTGATGTGGCCGGGTAGCGTGCTGCCGCTGTTCGCGCTGTGGCTCGGGGTGTTGATCGCGACCGGCTATGTCGGACTGGCGACCATCTGCGCGGTGATATTACTGATCCCGCTCGCATGGTGGAGCGGTGCACAAGCATCGTCCGATCCACGCCTGCTGTTCGCGCTCGCGGCGGCCGCGTTCATCGGGTACACGCATCGGGCCAATGTCTTGCGCCTGCTCACGCGTACCGAACATCGTTTCGAGCGCGCGCGGGTGTGGAAGCGATGGTTCCGGCGCGGGCGCGACGCATGACCGGGACGATGGACCGGCTCCACGCCGATGCGATCCGCGCCGCGATGACGTCGTCGCAGGCGCTGCGAGTGGGCCGCCTCGAATGTATTGCCAGTGTCGATTCGACCAATGCCGAACTGCTGCGACGTGGAACGGAACAGACGGACCTGTCGGTCCTGATCGCCGATACGCAGACCGCTGGCCGTGGACGACGCGGACGCGCCTGGCAATCGCCGCCGGGCGCCAATCTGTACCTCTCGCTCTACCGCAGGTCCACTCGCCAACCTCGCGAACTCGGCGGGCTCAGTCTCGCCGTCGGCGTGGCCTGTGCCGAAGCATTGCATGCGCTGGGTTACTTTGAAATCCGGCTGAAATGGCCGAACGATCTGCTCGCGCGTGGGCGCAAGCTTGGCGGTGTGCTGATCGAACTGATGCCCGCGTCCGTGGTGATCGGCTTGGGCCTCAACGTGCGCATGCCGGTGGCCGCTGCCGGCATCCTGCCTCACGCGGCACTGGCACATCCCTGTGCGGCGGCGGCGGAGGTCATCGATCAAGCCTGGACCGATCTCGCCACGCTCGGCGCGACGCCGGCGCGCAACCCGATCGCGGCCGCCGTGCTCGATCACTTGCTGCCCGCGCTCGACCTTTTCGAGGCCGATGGGCTGGAGCCATTTCGTCAGCGCTGGCAAGCGCTCGATGCGTACGCGGATCAAGAGGTGCGCGTGCAGGACGGAATGGAGCAGTTCGCAGGCCGCGCCCTCGGCATCGCTCCCGATGGTGGCCTGCGCGTGCAATTGCCGCAAGGCGAGCGTGTCTTTCACAGTGCCGACGTGAGCCTGCGCCCGACACAATAATGTTCGGTTACGCCCTCCGAATTCCGTTCGCCGTGAGGTATCGAAGGGCTTAGCCTTGAAGTTTCGGGCTGTTGTGGTTCGATTGCCAAAGGCAACTCTATGCTGACCAAGCCGCAGGCGAAGGCGTCTGCGAAGCGGACAAACCTGTCGTAGCATCATCACGAACGGCTTATGTGAACAGTATTGGCGCCCGACATGAATCTACTGCTTGATCTCGGCAATACCCGATTGAAATGCGCGCTGTCGCGCGATGGCACGTTCGGCGAAAGTGCCGCGTTTGCGCACGCCGAGGCCGGATTCGACGCGCACTTCGAGACCTGGCTGGCACAGATTGATGCCCCCCGCTTGTCGCAGGCCTGGCTCGCGGCGGTCGCGCCCGATGCCGCGATTGCGCGCGTGCAAGCGGCACTGGATCGTGTCGGGATCCAGACGCATCGCGTCGCGACCCAGGCCGACACCCTCGGGCTACGTGTCGCCTACGCCGAACCGCACAAACTCGGCGTGGATCGGTGGCTGGCCATGCTTGCTGCGCGAGCGCGCAGCAGCGGGGCCGTGCTGGTCGCAAGCGTGGGATCGGCGCTGACCGTGGACGCGGTCGATGCCGACGGGCGCCACCTCGGCGGCTTGATCGCGCCCCCGCCCGAAGCAATGCGCGCCGCGCTGTTGGCACGCGCACCGCGGCTCAATGTCGCGGACGGCGAAGTTCATCGCTTCGCGCTTTCCACCGAAGACGGGATCGCGAGCGGCTGTCTGCTCGCCGCGGCCGCCCTGATCGAGCGCAGTCACACGGAGCTTGCGCGAAAAATTGGTGCAGAGCCGATGCTGGTTCTCAGCGGCGGTGGTGCGCTGCCGTTGCGTCCCTGGCTGCCGCCGCATGAACACGCCCCCGCGCTGGTGCTGGAAGGGCTCGCGCGTTGGGCCAGGCTCGCGAAGTGCTGATCACGCGCGAACGTCACGGCCAACACCGCACAGTCAACACCGCCTAGAATTGGCCGCTGGTCCCCCGGTGTGACGCGATGCTCGCGCGAGCCCTGCTGCTGTCGCTGTTGCTGATGAATCTTGGTGTCGCGGCGTGGTGGTCGCTGCGGTCGGAGCCAGCACTCGCGCCGCCGGTCGCCGTCGAGACGGACGTGCCGACGTTGCGCTTGCTGAGCGAAGTCGAGGCCGCGGGTGCGATCGCCGACACGCCCGAACTGGTCGGCCCACCTTCGCCCGCGGGCGGCGAGCCCGGTCAGCAATGCCTGCAAATCGGACCGTTCCTGACCCAGGCCGATCTGCGCCGCGCAACCGCCGCGCTCACCCCGTCGGTGGACCGCATCCAGTTCCGCGAAAACCGCGTGCTTACCCACCGCGGCCACTGGGTGTTCCTGCCCGCGCAGGGTACGCGCGAAGCGGCGCTGGCGATGGCGCGCGACCTCTCCGCCAAGGGTCTGCGCGACTATTACGTCGTCACCGCCGGGGACCGCGAAAACACCATTTCGCTTGGCCTGTTCCGGGATTTGGCGAACGCCGAGCTCCGCCGCAACGAAGTCCAGGCCCTAGGCTTCGCGCCGGAGCTCCAGGAACGCCGCGAGGAAACTCCGAACTACTGGATCGAACTTGCCGCCCCCAAGGATCTCGACTGGCGCGCCCGGATCGGGGCGTATGCGGGAATCGACGCGAGCGCGATCGACTGCGGCTGAGTCGTGGCGGCCCACGCAGCTCCGCACCGCGCACGCCTGCTAGAATTCGCGCCCTATGCCGGCATAGCTCAGTTGGTAGAGCAA
>JBKJTK010000207.1:0-9787 GCA_046590875.1 Chiayiivirga sp. | reverse complement strand
GCATGTTCCCCCGGATCAACCACACCCAGTTGATGCTTTACGCCGGCCTCTTCACCTGGGCCTGCGTCGGCATTCCGCTGGTGCTCAACACCTGGTACTTCACCGAGGGCCTGACGGGCTACGAATTGCTCGGCTGGCGGATTTCGTACTTCGTGTTCGGCGTTGCCTACGCGCTGCTGATTCGGCGCATCGGAAAAGGCGGCGGGCATCCGCTCGATATATTCGGCCTGCTGGTCATCACGGTGGCGTCGATCGCGTTGACTTATTTCAGCGGGACGGGACTCGGCGGCGGCTTGTTGCTGGTGGTCGCGGGCGTCATTCCGTGGCTGCTGCCGCTGCGCGCAGGCGTGATCTGGCTGGTACTGCAATACCTCGCGCTGGCGCCGGTGTTTGCCAGCCGCCCCGAATTCAACGCGCTCGAAGGCCTGCTGCAGGCCACGTTCTACATCGGCTACGCCACGGTGGTGTTCGTCGCGGGATTGATCGCGCGTCAACAGGCTGACGCGCGCGAGGAACAGCGCCGCCTCAACGCCGAACTGCGCGCCACCCGCGCGCTGCTGGCGGAAAGCTCGCGCCTGACCGAACGCATGCGCATCTCGCGCGAGCTGCACGATCTGCTCGGGCATCATCTGACCGCGCTCAGCCTGAATCTGGAAGTGGCCACGCACTTATCCGAAGGCCGGGTGCAGGATCACGTGCGGCAGGCGCAATCGCTGGCGAAACTGCTGCTCAGCGACGTGCGCGAGGCGGTGAGCCAGTTGCGCGACGATGATGCGATCGACCTGACCGAGGCACTCCACGCGCTGATCGACGGGGTGCCGTCGCTCGATGTGCGGCTCGAGCTGCCGGAACACTTCTACGTCGGCGACCCGACCCGCGCGCAGGTGCTGTTGCGCTGCGCCCAGGAGATCATCACCAACGCGGTGCGCCATGCCGGCGCTCGCACGCTGTGGATCGCGCTGGTGCGCGAGAACGGCGGCATCGCGATCCGTGCGCGCGACGACGGGCGCGGCGCCGACCAGGTCAACCTCGGCAACGGATTGCGCGGCATGCGCGAACGTCTGGCACAGTTCGGCGGCAAGCTCGAAGTCGAGAGTGCTGCCCGCCAGGGATTCGCGCTCGAAGCGTGGTTGCCGATGGAGAGCACTCCATGATTACGGGCAGGCCGAACATCGTCGGCTCGCCTTCCTCTTCCTCCGCGCTGCGTTCGCTCGCTGCGTGTCACGCCCCACGGAGATCCGCGCATGATTCGCGTCTGCCTCGTCGATGACCAAACCCTGGTGCGCCAGGGTATCCGATCACTGTTGGAGCTGTCGGACAACATCCGCATCGTTGCCGAAGCCAGTGATGGCAAGCAGGCGGTGGAGTTGATCCCGCAGGTCAAACCCGATGTGGTGCTGCTCGATATGCGCATGCCGGTGATGTCGGGTCTGGAAACGCTGCAATATCTTGCCGAACATGATCAGTTGCCACCCACGATTATCCTCACCACCTTCGACGACGATCAACTGGTGCTCGCCGGTTTGAAATCCGGTGCTCGCGGCTATCTGCTGAAAGACGTTTCGCTGGAGCAACTGGTGAATGCCGTTCAGACCGTGGCGGCGGGGGGCACGTTGGTGCATCCGGTGGCGTCCCAGCGCTTGCTCTCGGGCCTGGAGCACATGCACAACGAATTCACCAGCCTTGACCGCCCCGATCCCCTGACTGAACGCGAAACCGAAATCCTGCGGCTGATGGCGGGCGGCTATTCCAACAAGGAAATCGCCAACTCGCTCGGTGTGGCCGAAGGCACGGTCAAGAACCACGTTTCCAACATTCTTTCCAAGCTCGGCGTGCGCGACCGCACCCGCGCGGTGTTGAAGGCGTTCGAGCTGAAGCTGGTATAGCAATTGCCCTGACGGTGTGTGGATTCGGCCAGCGGGAGGCCGGATACCCCCGAATCGCCAATAGGTTGGCTGCGGCACGGGCGTGAACCCTGCTAGCATTGCGAACTCGCGCTAGCCCATCCGGCCGTCGGCCGCTTATGCTTTGCGCTTGCCGCCGTGGCGGGGCCGGTCCCCCGGCTGCGGACGACCTTGGAGACTCCCGAATGACCCGTGTTATCGAGTTCCTGATTGCCCTCGTAATTGTCGCCCTGCTGTTTCTGCTGGTCGGCGTATTTCTGCCGAGTCGGCGCCATGTCGAGCACACCATGGAGACCAATCACCCGGTCCGCCAGGTGTACGACACGATCAACAGTTTCAAACGCTTCAGCGATTGGCATCCGCTGCGGATGCACGATCCAGCCATCCAGTACACGCTGGAAGGCGAAGAGCGCGGCGTCGGCGCCAGGCTGAACTACGTCTCGCAGAAAAAGCGTGTCGGCAGCGGCAGTCTGGAAATCACCAACAGCGTGCAGGATTCGCAAGTAGAACTTGCGATCAAGAATGAGTCCTACGGCGACAACAAGACCTCCGTGTTCACGCTCGAAGAGCACGGCAAGACGGTTGATATCGACTGGGAATACGACGTCGAGTACGGCTGGGACCTGTTCGGTCGCTATGCCGGCCTGTACGTGAGCCGCAACGTCGGCGACGACATGAAGCTCGGCCTCGGCAATCTGGTCGGCCTGCTCGCTGCGATGCCGAATTTCGATTATTCCACCGTCGTAGTCAGCACGGTGCCAGTGCAGCCGCAGAATGTGCTGTACGTCTCCACCACCGCGGATCGCAATATCACCGCGGTCGAGAACGCCATGATCCTGGCTCTCAAGGACATCCGCACCTCGATCGCATCGAACGGGCTTGAGGCCGCTGCGCCGCCGCGTCTGATCACCACCAACTTCGGCAGCGACAAGATCGAGTTTGACGTGGCAATCCCGGTGCGCCGGCCGGTTGCGGGCGAACCGGCTGCGGTGGTGGATCCTGCCGCTGTCACCGATCCGGCGGCGGTCGTCACCGATCCCGCCGCAACGCCGTTGCCGACGGAACCCGTCGCGATCGACGCTGCCACAGCCGTCGTGGACATGACGATCCAGCCGCCGCCGGTGCCGCTCGAAGGCCTCAGCCTGCCGAGCAACGTGCTTGCCGGGCAGAGTTATGCCGGTCGCGCGCTCAGCACCGACTATCAGGGCCACCCGGCCGCGCTGCCCTTGATTCGCGACATGTTGCGTTCGTACGCGGCGGCACACGGCCTGACGATCCATGATCGTTCGTTCGAGGAATACCTGACCGAGATCAGCGACACCGCGGCGGAAGAAGCGCGCTTCAAGGTCTATTGGCCGATCCAGTAGATCGTGGTTTCAACTGGGCGGGGTGCTGCAATGCGCCCCGTCCCGCTCAGACGGGGCGCTGCGGCGCCCCGTTGCTTGTCGGAGGTCGGGAACTTTCTTTCGCGGGCGCGGTATTTTGCCTGCGAGGGGCTGGGCTCATCTGTTCAGGCATCTTCGGACGAGGTCTGAACCCTCTCCGGCGTCTTTCCCGCGCAAGCGGGAATCCAGTTTGACCTTGTGCCGCCCACCAGGGGCGCAATTCAGGCTGGACCCCGGCTTTCGTCGGGAAGACGAAAAATCAGGTCTTCCCTCGCTTGGGTACCACTTAGAGACTTCCAGGACCGCTCGCAATGATCGAAACAAAACAGCTCTGCAAACGCTATGGCCGGCTCAACGCGGTGGATGGCATCAGCTTCAAGGTCGAGCCGGGTCAGGTTCTCGGCTTCCTTGGCCCCAACGGCGCCGGCAAGTCCACCACGATGAAGATGATCGCGGGCTTCCTCGCGCCGACCTCGGGCTCGGCCACGGTCTGCGGCTTCGACGTGCAAAAGCAACCGATCGAGGCCAAGCGTGCGATCGGTTATCTGCCGGAAGGCGCGCCCAGCTACGGCGAGATGACCGCGCGTCAGTTTCTCGAATTCGTCGCCGATGTGCGCGGTTTGCAAGGCGCGCGCCGTGGTCAACGCCTGGATGACGCCATCGGTCGCCTGCATCTGGAACCGGTGCTGGGGCAGTCCATCGACACGCTGTCGAAAGGTTTCAAACGTCGCGTCGGATTGGCGCAGGCGATCCTGCACGATCCGCAGGCCCTGGTGCTGGACGAGCCCACCGATGGCCTCGATCCGAATCAGAAACACGAAGTGCGCGCCCTGATCCAGTCGATGGCGCGCGACCGCACCATCGTGATCTCGACCCACATACTGGAAGAAGTGCATGCAGTCTGCACGCGCGCGGTGATCATCGCGCATGGCCGGCTGCTCGCCGATGCGACGCCGGCCGAACTGGAAGCGCGTTCGCGCTACCACCGTGCGATCTCGCTCACCGCGAGCAATCCGGTCGCGGTGAAGGAAGGCCTGGCGCGCATCGACGGCGTGGCAGCAGTCGAGATCGATCCGCAGGACGGCCGCATCACCGCGTTTCCGAAGGCCGGGCAAGCCATCTTCGAGCGCGTCGATGCCTATCTGCGCGAGCAGAAAGTCGCGTTCTCCGAATTGCAGCTCGAACAAGGTCGGTTGGATGAAGTATTCCGCCAGATCACCACCCAGCCTGTCACCACATCGTCGAATGTCGGGCCGTCGAACGTCGGCAAGGAAGCGCGCGCATGAATTCTCTGCTCTCCAATGGAATGTTTTCCGGTCCGACCTTCGCGATCTTCCGGCGCGAATTGAAGAGTTACTTTGCCACCCCGGTGGCCTACGTGTTCATCGTGATCTTCCTGGTGCTGGCGGGCGCGTTCACGTTTTACCTCGGCGGCTTCTACGAGCGCGGTCAGGCCGATCTGCAGCCATTCTTCAGCTTCCATCCCTGGCTGTATCTGTTCCTGGTGCCCGCGGTCGCGATGCGGCTATGGAGTGAAGAGCGCAAGAGCGGCACGATCGAGTTGTTGCTTACCTTGCCGGTGACGATGTGGCAGGCGGTGTTAGGCAAGTTCCTCGCAGCCTGGGCCTTCATCGGCATCGCGCTCGCGCTGACTTTCCCGATCTGGTTGACGGTCAATTATCTCGGCGATCCCGACAACGGCGTGATCGTGGCGAGTTATCTCGGCAGCCTGCTCATGGCCGGTTCCTTCCTTGCGGTCGGCGCCTGCCTTTCGGCGGCAACGCGAAACCAGGTCGTTGCCTTCATCCTGACCGCAGTGGTGTGTTTCCTGCTGTTGCTGGCCGGCTTTCCACTGGTGCTGGATTTCTTCCGCGCGTTGTTCCCGCAGGTCATTGTTGATGCGGTCGCGAATCTGAGCTTCCTCACGCATTTCGCCGCCATTTCCAAAGGCGTGCTGGATCTGCGCGACATCCTGTTCTTCCTGCTCACCATCGCGTTCTGGCTGTATGCCAGCGCGGTGGTGATCGATCTCAAGAAAGCAGACTGAGGAGGCGACCATGTCCGCATCGAATCGACGCACTCTCACTGGCACCACCTTGGTGGTGCTTGCCGTCCTGTTCCTCGCCCTGGTGCTGCTGAGCAGCGCGTTGCTGCGCGGCGCGCGCCTGGACCTCACCCGCAATGGGCTGTACACGCTGTCCGAGGGCACCGAGGCGATCCTCGGCAAGATCGAGGAACCGATCAATCTGTATTTCTACTATTCCGACCAGGCCGCGCGTGATATTCCTCAGCTGCGCACCTACGCCACGCGCGTGCGTGAGCTACTGGAGGAAATCGCGGCCAAATCGGGCGGCAAGGTCAAGCTCGAGGTGATCGACCCGCTGCCGTTCTCCGAGCAGGAAGATCGCGCCACAGCGGCGGGTCTGCAGGCGGTGCCGCTGGGCAACAGCGGCGAGACCCTGTTCTTTGGCATGGTCGGTACAAACTCGACCGATGGCGAAGCCTCGATCCCCTTCTTCCAGCCCGACAAGGAATCGTTCCTCGAATACGACGTCGCCAAGGTCATCACCAGCCTGAGCAGCGACGCCTTGCCCGTGGCCGGATTGCTCACGGGCCTCGATCTGGGCCCGGGTTTCGACCCGCAAACCAACAGTGTGAAGCAGGGCTGGGTGGTGGACGGCGAGCTGCGCAAGCTGTTCGACATCCAGCGTATCGAAACCAATGCCACCGCGATCCCCGACGAGGTGCAGGCGCTGATCCTGGTGCATCCGAAGAATCTCTCCGACGACACCCTCTACGCGGTCGATCAGTTCGTGTTGCGCGGCGGTCGCCTGCTGCTGTTCGTCGACCCGCACGCGGAGGCCGAGCAGGCCGGGCAGGGCGCAGACCCGACCCAGGCGATGCTTGCGGAGAAGTCTTCAGATTTGGCGAAGTTGTTCAAGGCTTGGGGTGTGGTCTACGACCCGCAGCGCGTGGTGCTCGATAGCGGCTACGCGATGGAGATCCAGTCCAGTCCGGATCGGCCGCCGGTGCGGCATCTGGCGGTGCTCGGTCTGCGCGGCGGGGCGACCGGCGGCGAGATGGCGCTCAACGGCAATGACGTGATTTCGGCCCATCTTGAACAGGTCAACTTTTCCACGGTCGGATATTTCGATTTGATGGACAAGGCCACGGCGAAACTCGAGCCGCTGGCGCAGAGCTCGGCCAGCGCGATGACGGTGCCGACGGATCGCGTTCGCACCCTCACCGATCCGGAATCGTTGTTCGGCGAATTCAGCCCGACCGGCGAACGCTACACGTTGGCCGCCCGGCTCACCGGCAAACTCAAGACCGCGTTCCCCGAGCGCAGTGGCGAAAAGCATCTGGCCGAGTCCAAGGACAGCGCGAACCTGGTGCTGATTGCCGACACCGATCTACTCGGGGACCGCATGTGGGTGCAGGTGCAGCAGTTCTTCGGCCAGCGCGTGATCAATGCTTTCGCCAACAATGGTGATTTCGTGATCAACGCGGTCGACAATCTGATCGGCAGTGGAGACCTGATTTCGGTCCGCACGCGCCCGGGTTCGGTGCAGCCCTTCGACACGGTTGATGATCTCAAGCGCGCCGCCGACGACCGCTTCCGCGCCAAGGAACAAGACCTGCAGGCGCAGCTGACCGAAACCGAGCGCAAGCTCACCGAGTTGCAGAGCGCCAAGGGCGACAGCACCGGTGCAATGCTGCTCAGCCCGGAGCAGCAGAGCGAACTGCTGCAGTTCCAGAATGAGAAGCTGCGGGTGCGCACGGAGCTGCGCCAGGTGCGGGCGCAGCTTGATGCGGACATCAAACGCTTGGGCAGCAAGCTCACCTTTCTCAACATCGCCGGTGTGCCGTTGTTGCTGACCGTGATCGCGCTGTTCTGGGTATTTCTGCGCGCCCGCGCGCGTCGACAGGAGGTCGCACGATGAACGCGCATCGCGTGTTGGTACTGGGCGTAGTGGCCGTGATCGCGTTTGGCGCGGCCTTGTGGTCGTCGCAGACACGTCGCGCGGCGCAGGAAGACGTCGCCGCTCAGCCCTTGGTCGCGGGACTGGAAGCCGGGATCAATGACGTTTCGCAGCTGCGTATCCGTACCGCGGGCGACACCTTGCAAGCCACGCTAAAGCGCATCGACAACCGCTGGGTGCTGGCCGAGAAAGACAACTTTCCCGTCGACGTGAACCTGCTGCGCGAGTACCTCGTCAAACTGGCGCGGGCAAAACGCGTCGAGGCCAAGACCGACAATCCCACGCTCTACGATCGTCTCGGTGTGGAGGAAATCAGCGCGAAGGAAGCCGGCGGTACTCAAATCGAGATTGAAGGTTTGCCGCAGCCAGTCAAGCTGATCCTGGGGCGCAATGTCACGCGCGGCAGCGGTACGTATGCGCGACATGTCGGCGAAGCGCAGAGCTGGCTGACCGATGCCGATCTCGCGGTGGAACGGGTTGCAGCGAACTGGTTGCAGCGCGATCTGATCGACATCGCGGCGGGCCGGGTGCAGCGCGTTAGCGTCACGCCGGTGAGTGGCCCGGCAATATCAATCGTTCGCGCCGCCGCTGGCGCGGCCAATGATTTCGCGTTGTCGAACCTGCCCAAGGGCCGCGAGCCGGCGAGCGATTTCGTGGCCGACGCCACCGCCGGCTTCCTGTCGGGGCTGCGTTTCGACGATGTGCTGCGAGCCGCGGACGCGGCTGCGTCGGCTGCGGGTGCAACGCAGGCCGGCTTCGCCACCGAAGACGGCATCAGCGTGAGCGTCACTGCCTGGAAAGTAGGTGAAGCCAGTCACGCACAATTCAACGCAACTCTGGATGAGGCCGTCGCCGCGGCGTTTGTCGAGTCGGCTCAGGCCAAAGCGGTGCGCGAACACGAAGCGGCAAAGACGCAAGCTGCGTCGAAAGCGGCCGCGGATACCGCGGTCAAGCCGGCCGCAGAGACGACCACCGAAACGGTTGCTGCGTCAGCGAATGCTGAGCAACCCGCACCGCTGGCCACGACCGATCCTGAGAAGGACCGTGAACAACGCCTCGCTGCCCTGCGGGCCGAAGTCGAAACCTTGAACGCGCGTTTTTCCGGCAAGACCTTTGTGCTGCCCTCGTTCAAGGCGGGAAATCTGCACAAGTCGTTGGAGGAGTACCTCAAGCCCAAGGCCTGAGGTCTGCGCCGATACCGTCGTCCCCGCGTAGGCGGGGATGACGACTGCAGGGTAGGGCACCCTGGCTTCGCTTCATCGCAAACACCCGAGGTGTCAGACCCTGCCCCCGATCGGGGACTATCCCTTCCGACACCGGCGTCCGCATAATCGGCGTTCGATCCTGGGGAGGGTGCGACATGACACTTCGATCCGTGCGTTCGCCGCGGCGCTCTGCGTTGGCGATGACTCTGGCCGCCGTGCTCGGCGCCTTCGTTGCTCCGAACCTGCAGGCGCAGGCACTGCCGGGGCCCGGCCTCAAGGCGGCCGGCAGCATTTCCTACGATGCAGAGGGTGTGCCTACCGTCACCGGCGCCAGCGATGAAGATGCCGCCTGGCTGATGGGCTACGCCCACGCGCGCGATCGCTTCTTCCAGATGGACCTGCTGCGGCGTACCGCGAGCGGCACCCTGGCCGAACTGGTCGGTAGCAGCGTACTGCCGCAGGACGTCGAGATCCGCACGCTGGGACTGCGCCGTGCGGCGTGGGAGACCTGGTCGAAGAACTCGCCCGAGCTCAATGGCCAACTCAAGTCCTACGCCGATGGCGTCAATGCCTGGCTCGCCACGAATCCGGTGCCGCGGGAACACCAGGCGCTGGAATTGAGTTCGGCCGATCGCTGGTCGCCGGTGGATTCGCTGGCGATCGGCAAATTGCTCGCGTTCCAGCTCTCGTTCGACCTGGAAATCGACTACACCTTGAAGCTCGGCGCCTATCAGCAGGCCGGTGCCGCGGGCGGCTTCAACGGCGCGGCCTTGTTCTTCGAGGACACGCATCGTATCGCGCCGCCCGATAACCGCATTTCGATTCCGGGATTCCTCGCTGCCGCGGCCGAGAAGGACGGAATCGAGCTGCCCGCGACCGCGATGCTCGATGCGACCACGCTGAAATTCGCGCAGCGCTATCTCGATCGCATCTCCGACAATCCGGTGATCGCGCCGCACCTCAAGCGGCGCGAGAACCGCGCCGGCAGCAACTGGTGGATTGTCGGTCCGACCAAGACCGCGTCAGGCCGCCCGATCCTGGCCAATGATCCGCATCTGTCGCTCGACACGCCGATGCTGTTCCACGAAGGCCACGTGATCTCGAACGATCCGCGCTATCCACAGCCGATGAATTCGGTCGGCTCGATCGCGCCGGGCACGCCGTGGCCGATCCTGGGGTGCACGAGCAACTTTTGCTGGGGCCTGACGACGAATTCGCTCGACGTCACCGACGCCTACGTCGAACAGTTCGTGCTCAATACCTACGGCCTGCCGACCCACACGATCTACAACAACACCCGCGAGCCGGTG
>JBKJTK010000185.1:0-8736 GCA_046590875.1 Chiayiivirga sp. | reverse complement strand
GCCGCCGAGCGCTCGGCCGAACTTGCGCAGCGTTTCTTCGACGCCGGCAACATCAACCGCCTGCAGCTCCAAAAAGAGTATGCCGCCGCCTCGCAGGCACGCATCGCCGCGGTGCGCGCCATGGCGGACGCGATGCGCGCCCGCAGCGAGCTCGCTGGCCTGACCGGCTTGCCGAGCGACGCGGCGTGGACCGTGGAGACAAAGTTGTCTGCGCCGCCAGCCACGGTGTTCTCGGTCGATGCGCTGGTGCCGCTTGCATTGGAACAGCGGCTGGATCTTTCCGCGGCCCAGCGCGAAGTTGCACTGCGCGAAGACGCCCTCGGCGTCACGCGACGCTGGCGCTGGTTAGGCTCCGTCGAAGTCGGCTACGAGCGCGAAAGCGAAATCGATGGCGATGTGCTGCGTGGCCCGTCGCTGTCGCTGGGGCTTCCGATCTTCAACCAAGGCCAGGGCGCAATCACCCGTGCCCAGGCTGAGCTGATGGACGCGCGCGCCGGGCTGGATGGCCTCGCGTTGTCGGTGCGCAACGACGCGCACCTGGGGGTCGAGCGCGTGAAGGTCACTCGCGACATTGTGGAGCGCTATCGAACGGCGCTAATTCCGCGTCGCGAGGCCATCGTTGCGCGCACTCAGGAGCGAGTTAATTTCATGCTGCAGGGCGTGTTCGAGCTGATCGCAGCGCGGCAGCAGGAATACGACGCCTATCAGGAGTATCTGGAGGCCGTGCGCGACTACTGGACAGCTCGCGCACAGTTGCGTCGCATCGTCGGTGGACGCTTGCCCGATGACGGGGCACCGCGTGAGCCCACGATCGGTGTGGACGCGATTCTTCCGTCGTCGACCGCGCCTGCGATGGATCATTCGACACATGACATGTCGTCGATGCCTGCGTCGTCGGGGCGAGAAGAGGATCCGCATGCCGGCCATCGCATGCCGACGCCGGAACCGGAATCCGAGCCGCCTGCCGAGGTCAACGCGGCCTCGCCGGCGCCCGCGCCGGTCGACGACCCGCACGCCGGCCATGACATGCCGATGCCGGAGTCCGCCAAGACACCCGCGCCTCAGGACGCTCCCGTCGATTCGCACGAGGGACACGAAAAGCCCACGGGCAACCCGACCGACGACGAAGACGCTGAAGCAACCGACGAGCACGATGCCCACGATCACGGAGCTACCCTATGAAACTTTCCCGACGTCACTGGTTTCGTTGGGCCGGCGCCGGCGCGCTGGCCCCCCTGGGGCTGCTTGCTCGCCGCGCGTTCGCGCAAGACCATTCGCAGCATCAAATGCCGGCGGCGGCGCCGGCACCCACAGCAGCGCCGACGAGCACCGAGGCACCACGCGGGCCACACGACGGACGCTATAGACCGGTGCGCACATTGAACGGCTGGGCCTTGCCGCACCGTCTGATCGACGGCGTTAAGGAGTTCCATCTGGTCGCCGAAGAGATCGAACACGAGTTCGCGCCAGGCTGCCGCGCCAAATGCTGGGGCTACAACGGCACGACGCCCGGGCCCACGATCGAGGCGGTTGAAGGCGATCGGGTTCGCATCTACGTGACCAATCGCCTGCGCGAACACACCTCGATCCACTGGCACGGGATCCTGCTGCCGAGCGGCATGGACGGAGTCGGCGGACTCTCGCAGCCGCAGATCAAGCCGGGCGAGACGTTCGTGTACGAGTACACGCTGCGCCAGCACGGGACGCACATGTACCACCCACACGCCGACGAGATGGTGCAGATGGCGGTCGGCATGATGGGCATGTTCATCATCCACCCCAAGAACGGCGAGCCCGAGGCGATCGACCGTGACTACGTCGTGCTGCTGCACAACTGGGCCCTGCATCCCGGCACCTACCGCCCCGATCCGTCCGTCATGCAGGACTTCGACCTGTGGACGATGAACAGCAAGGTGTTCCCGGCGATCGAGCCGCTGGTAGCGCGAACCGGGGAGCGAGTCCGGGTGCGTATTGGCAATCTCTCGATGTGGAACCACCCGATGCATGTTCACGGCGTGCAGTTCCACGTGACCGGCTCCGACGGCGGGCGTTGGCCTAAGGGTCTGTGGCGTCCGGAGACTACGGAGATCGTCGGCGTCGGCCAGACGCGCGATCTGGAGTTCGTCGCCGTCCCCGGCGACTGGGCATTCCACTGCCACATGTCGCACCACACGATGAATGCGATGGGACACGAGATCCCGAACGCGCTGGGCGTCGATCAATCCAGCGTGGAGG
Organism: Chiayiivirga sp.; assembly: GCA_046590875.1. Taxonomy (GTDB): domain Bacteria; phylum Pseudomonadota; class Gammaproteobacteria; order Xanthomonadales; family Xanthomonadaceae; genus JALCLA01. The sequence goes on along the minus strand of JBKJTK010000185.1, from coordinate 6,501 downwards.
ACGAGATCCGCAAGTTGCTGCCCGGCTACATGGCGATGGGCGAAGTCGGCATGGCCGAGCATCAGGAGCACACCGACTCGGGTCACATGAAGGGGCCAGAAAACACGCTGCCGATGATGATGGGCAACGGCCCGCACGGGAATCTCGAAATGGGCGGCATGTTCACCGTGATCAAGGTGCGCGATGACCTGGCGCGCGCCAACTACGCCGATCCGGGCTGGTACGCGAATCCGAAGACCACCCAGTCCCACCGCGTGAGCTCCGATGCCGGTTTCGGCAATCCCGCCCGACGCGGACCACCCCCCGGCCCGACGCCGACGCTGGAAGCCAAGCCCGTCGACCACTCCAAGATGAAGATGGATTAGGGAGATTGCCATGCGACTGATCAAGACACTGCTGGTGCTGCTCGTGGTCGCCCTGCTCGCGGGCGTCGCCTTCATCTGGTTCGGGCTCTACAACGTGGCCGCCGACGACCCGCACTGGGCGGCTACGTATCGCGCGATGGATACGCTGCGCACGCGCTCGATCGCCACGCGCGCAACGTCGCTCGAAGTGCCGAATCTCGAAGACGACGCGCTCGTGCGCCAAGGTGCAGGCAATTACAACTCCATGTGCGTGACCTGCCACCTCGCGCCGGGGGCGTCGGATACCGAGCTGAGTCTGGGTTTGTATCCGACACCGCCCACCTGGTCGGAACTGGGAACGACCGATCCGCGCGAAGCCTTCTGGGTAATCAAGCACGGCGTGAAGATGAGCGGCATGCCTGCCTGGGGCAAAAGCATGGACGACCGTTACATCTGGGGCATGGTCGCGCTGCTGCAGCGGTTTCCGAAGATGACGGCGGCCGACTACAAGACCTTGGTCGCCTCCAGCGTGGGCCACAGCCACGGCGGCGGGGAGAGCAACGTGCAGGGCGGGACGATGCCCGAGGACCACGGCGACATGGAGATGGGCGGCGAGAGCGGCCGCTCCTCGTTCGAACCGCCCGAGGACCCGATGGCGCCCACCGAAGAAGAGCGCCCCCACATCGACGACGGCCACTCGCATTGAAGGGCCCGACTGACTTCGCAACGAGGTCGACAGACCTCACTCACCCTTGGAGAAAATTCATGAAAGCCCGTTTGATTCCTGTGGCACTCGCCTTGCTGCTGGCGACACCCACTGTTTTCGCGCATGGCGAAAAGAAACACGACGCCGCGAAGATGGCCGCCGGCCGCGAGACGGCGAAGGCCGAACTCAGCATCGCTCCCGCTGCCGCCGATGCCGTCGCCACGGTAGAGCGGTTCTCAGTCGCGCTCGGATCGGGAGATCTCGCCAAGGCGGGCGCGGAGTTGGATCCGACCGTGCTGATCCTCGAGGGCGGCGGCGTGGAACGCAGCCGGGACGAGTATCTGGGTGGGCACGCGAAAAGCGATGCCGCGTTCCTCAAAGGCGCTCACATCACGCTGCGGCGTCGTACGGCTCAGGCATCGGGCGATCTGGCGTGGGTCGGTAGCGAGAGCGAGATCCACGCCATGAAGGGCGACAAGATGCTGATGATCGCCTCGACCGAAACCATGGTGCTGCGCAAAACCGATCAGGGCTGGAAGATCGCGCACATCCACTGGTCCTCGCGCGCTGCGAAATCCGACCACTGACCCCGACGCCGGGACCGCCTCGCAGGAAACACTGCGGGGTGGCCCTGGCGCTCTTGACTCTGGACCTAGGTCCAACCTGCAGACTGCGCCCACAGGAGATCCAGCATGGCGAGTTCCTTGAGCATCGGCCAATTGGCCAAGCAGGCGGGCGTGGGTATCGATACGGTGCGTTATTACGAGCGTGACGGGTTGCTGTCGCCCGCCGGCCGCCTGGCCTCGGGCTACCGGCGCTACGGCGAGACAGAGTTGAAACGGCTGCGTTTCATCCGTCGCGCAAAGGTGCTGGGCTTTTCGCTCGAGGACATTCGCAGTCTGCTGACGCTGAGCGAGGAGCGCAGCGTCGGGCAGGTCAAGCGCACGGCCCAAGGCAAGCTCGTCGACATCGAGCAACGCATCAACGAGCTCGAGCGCATTCGTTCGGCGCTGCGTACGTTGATTGCCGCGTGTCCGGGCCATGGTCGCGCCGAGGCCTGCCCGATCCTCAACGCGCTCACCCATGAGGACGCAGCATGAACACGCGCTCTACTCACGCGCAACACGGCCGCGACGCCCATCCCCACCATCATTCCGACCGCGCCGGAGGTGATCGTCCGGCGGACTCGGGAATGCTCGATCCAATCTGCGGCATGACGGTCTCGCCTCAGTCGCCGCATCAGGCGACTCACGGCGGGCGCGACTATCGCTTCTGCTCGGCGGGCTGCCGCACGAAGTTCGTCGCCGATCCGGCGCGCTATTTGAATCCGGTCGTTGCCGCCGTGCCGGCGCCGACGCCACCCGGCACGCAGTACACCTGCCCGATGCATCCGCAGGTGGTGCAGGACGGTCCGGGAACGTGCCCGATTTGCGGCATGGCGCTCGAACCGATGATGCCGAGCCTAGACGACGACGAGAATCCCGAGCTGGCCGACTTTCGCCGCCGCTTCTGGTGGACGTTGCCGCTCTCTGTGATCGTGCTGGCGATCGCGATGTTCGGGCATCAACTCGACGGCATTTCCCCGAACGCGCGGACTTGGCTGGAGCTCGTGCTTTCCGCGCCCGTCGTGCTGTGGGCCGGCTGGCCGTTTTTTCGTCGCTGGGCGCAGTCGATCGCCAACCGCAGTCCCAACATGTGGACGCTGATCGGCACCGGCGTGGGCGCCGCCTTTGGCTACAGCGTCGTCGCCACGCTCGCGCCGGGGCTGTTCCCGGAGTCGTTCCGCGAGCACGGCCGGGTCGGCGTCTATTTCGAAGCGGCGGCGATCATCGTGTCACTGACGCTGCTCGGACAGTTGCTCGAACTCAAGGCCCGCTCCAGCACGTCGGCCGCGATCAAGGCGCTGCTCGGGCTCGCGCCAAAGACCGCGCGTCGTCTGCGTGACGACGGTAGCGAGGAGGACGTTGAACTGACGCATGTGCATCTGGGCGATCGCCTGCGCGTGCGCCCCGGCGAGAAGGTGCCGGTCGACGGCGAAGTACTCGAAGGCCGGTCGAGCGTGGACGAATCCATGCTGACGGGCGAGCCGATGCCGGTGGAGAAAGCCCCGGGCACCAAAGTGATCGGCGCCACAATCAATGCCACGGGTAGCCTAGTGATCCGCGCGGACAAGATCGGGGCCGACACCGTGCTCGCCCAGATCGTGCAACTGGTCGCGCAGGCGCAGCGCTCGCGTGCGCCGATGCAGCGCCTCGCCGACAAGGTCAGCTTCTGGTTCGTGCTCGCGGTGCTGAGCATCGCGCTCGGCACGTTCCTCGTGTGGGGCGTGTTCGGCCCGGAGCCTGCATGGACCTACGCAATCGTCAACGCGGTGGCGGTGCTGATCATCGCGTGTCCGTGTGCATTGGGCCTCGCCACGCCGATGTCGATCATGGTAGCGACCGGGCGCGCCGCGCAGGCCGGCGTCTTGTTTCGCGATGCCGAGGCGATCGAGCGGTTACGCACTATCGACACGCTGATCGTCGACAAAACCGGCACGTTGACGCAGGGCAAGCCCGCGTTTCGCGAGGTCGTTGCCGTCGAGGGCTTCAGTGCCGACGAGGTATTGCGCCTGGCCGCCAGCCTCGACCAGGGCAGCGAGCATCCACTCGCCGAGGCGATCGTGGCCGAAGCGCGTCATAGAGCTTTGACGCTGGAAACCGCCGCCGAGTTCGAGTCGGTCACCGGCATCGGCGTACGAGGTCGCGTCGGCGCGGCACGCCTGGCGCTCGGCAACACCGCGCTGATGCAGGAAATCGGCGCCGATGTCGGGACGTTGCGCGAGGCCGCCGAACGGCTGCGTCGCGACGGCGCCAGCGCGATGTTCCTGGCCGTGGATGGCCGTGCCGCCGGACTGATCGCCGTGGCCGATCCGATCAAGGACAGCACGCCCGAAGCGATCGCGGCACTGCGCGCGGCGGGCCTGCGGATCGTGATGGCCACCGGCGACGGCAAGACCACCGCGGACGCCGTGGCGAAGGTGTTGGGCATCGATGAGGTGTATGGCGAAGTGCGGCCGAAGGACAAGGCCGAGCTGGTGGCGCGACTCAAATCCGAGGGTCGCCGCGTGGCAATGGCCGGCGACGGCATCAACGACGCGCCGGCGCTGGCGGCAGCGGATGTCGGCATCGCGATGGGCACGGGCACCGACGTCGCGATGTCGAGCGCGCAGGTCACGCTGGTGAAGGGCGATCTGCGCGGCATTTTGCGAGCGCGCCAGATCTCGCAAGCGACCGTGGCGAACATGAAACAGAACCTGGCCTTCGCATTCGCCTACAACGCGCTCGGCGTGCCGATCGCCGCCGGCGTGCTGTATCCGGTCTTCGGCCTGTTGCTCAGCCCCATGATCGCCGCGTTGGCGATGAGCCTGTCGTCGGTGTCGGTGGTGGCCAACGCCCTGCGCCTGCGAACGACACATTCCTGAGATGAGTTCCACGCGATCGCTTGATGTTCCGACGTCCTGGTGCGGCCAGGCAAGGATCGGCGCGGGCTGGGCGGTGTTCGACGGCCATGCTGGGGACAACCTTCCGCACGCGCACCACGCCTTGCAACTGGCGCTCGGCGTGGAGGGACCGGTGGTTGCCTGTATCGGGCTCGAAACGCTTCGCGTGCCGGCGCTCTTGATCGCCGCTGACGTGCTGCACGTCCTGCAACCGGGCCGTACTCGTTTGTTGTACATCGAGCGAGAATCGACCGCCGGTCGGCAACTCTCGATGACGTTGGCTGGCGACGTTCATCCCTTCGACGCGGCGACCTGCGAGGCGCTGCACGCTGTATGGCCCACTGATCGGGACGCGAGCGCGCTGTTGCCGATTCTACGTGTGCTGGGAGTCACTGCCCGTCCGGCATCAGTCGTGGATTCGCGCTCGCTCGAACGGGTGCAACGCGTCATTTCCTCGCTGCCGCAGCGGGTCGCCGAGCCGGTCACGCTCGCTGCCCTTGCGGCTGAGTCCGCGTTATCGCCCAGCCGTTTCACGCACTGCTTCAAGGCGATCACTGGCTTGGCCCTCCGCCCGTATGTGCGATGGTTGCGCCTGGCACAAGCATTGGCCTTCGCGGCGGAGGGCGATCCGCTGACGCACGCGGCGCACCGCGCCGGCTTCGCGGATGGCGCGCACCTGACCCGCACGATGCAGCGACATTTCGGCATCGCGCCGCGGGATATCGTGACCAGCCTGCGCGGCGGTTGACCCCGCATCCAGCCGGTACGTTCAAGCCATTTTCGGACTACGCCGACACACTGAGACCTCTTGCCCACAGGAGGATTCGATGGTCGCCAGGTTGATTCGCTACGGAGCTTATCCGGTCATTTTCGGCAGTGCAGCATGGGCGCTGATCGCGCTGGCGACGCGCGGCACCGCGCAGTGGCCAGCGTTTGCTGCGATCGCGCTGGTCGCCATTGCGCTCGTGGCACTGCTCGAACGCGTGCAGCCATACCACCGGGAGTGGCTGACCGATCACAACGACACGCTCACGGACCTCGTCCACGTGCTCGTCAACTTCGCACTCCTCTCCGGAACCGCCTATGCGCTGCACGCCGGTCGCGGCATGCTCCCGCAAGGCCCGTGGTGGCCAATGACGTGGCCGGTCTGGGCGCAGGTGCTGCTTGCCGGAGCGATTCTCGATCTCGGCCTGTACACCATGCATCGGCTCAGCCATCACGTGGGATGGCTGTGGCGGTTGCACGCGGCTCACCACAGCGCGCTGCGTCTCTACTGGATGAACGGCGAACGCCGCCATCCCCTGAGCGCGGTCGTGCTCGCGGCGCCGGGCTTGCTTATCGCGGTGGGTCTGGGCGCACCGGCGCTCATGATCAGCACGTGGCTTGCGCTGCTCTGCGTCCACTTGGCTTTTCAGCACGCGAATCTCGACTACTCGCTCGGTCCGTTGCGCGCCATGCTGGGGGTAGCCGAGAGCCACCGCTGGCATCACAAGCGCGAGTACGAAGACGCGCAGGTGAATTTCGGCGAGTTCTGGCTGTGCTGGGATCATCTGTTCGGCACGTACCGTGATCCACGCTCGATACTCGGCGCGCGCGACGTGGGCCTGCAAGACACTAACTTTCCGACACGCTACGTGGCGCAACTGCGCTGGCCGTTTGTCACCCATCGGCGTTCTGCACGGTACACGTAGTCTGAGCGCGGCATTACGCACGACACCTGCACCTATGCGCGAGCGCTTCTAGTCTGGAGTAAAGCCCACACTCCGGCCTGCGGTGAGCAATCCGTCGCACGATAGTTATGCGGCGTTGCGGTGCTTTCTTCCTCTCTTCGGCATAGCCACGCTCGACGGCGATCCAGGCGGCCTTCTGGCACAGGCATTGCAGGCTTTTCAGGCGCGTCCGACCGAATCGCGCTTCCCGCCTCGGGAGCCGCACGGTCCCCTCGCTCACCGGAGAATCCTCATGCATCG
>JBKJTK010000171.1:0-3865 GCA_046590875.1 Chiayiivirga sp. | reverse complement strand
ACGATCAGGATTTTCCAGGGCGAGGCGGTGATCATGTTGCCGTAGCCTTCCGTTGATGACGGATCGCGCGAAGCTGATCGAGGATACCGTCTCCCGGCCGCGCTGTGACGTTCAGGTCCGATGACAGGCGCGGGCACCACGCGCATGATGCGGATTGTCCGGACAACCAGGGCAAACGGAACCAGTGACGATGGAGTCAATCGCGTATCTGGCGGCGCTGGGGCTGCTGGGCATCGTGCTGGTGCAGTGGCGGCAACTGCGTCGTGCGCGGCCCGAGCGGGATGCCGTCGCCGTTGCTCCCCCCGAGGAGAACCTCGATCTGGCTCTTTGGGCCAGCGGTGAAGAACTGTGGGATGTGGACGTGGCCCGCCGCCGTCTGCAGCGCCGCGGCGTGGTTCCGGACGTGAACCGGCGCGACGCGAGTTCGAGCGCCAGCTTCGACGACTTTCTTCAGACCGTGCATCCCGACGACCGCACGGCGGTGATCGCAACCATGGAGCGCGTCCTCAGCGGCCGGGACGAATACGCCGACGCGTCCTATCGGGCCGGGTTGAAGACCGGCGGGTGGATCTGGCTGCACTCGCGGGGTCGCGTGGCAGCGCGCGATGAGGCAGGCCAGGTGGCGCACATTGTCGGGACGACGCGCGCCATTTCGGCGCTGAAGGAAAACGAGCAACGGCTACTGCTCGCGTTGAAGGGCGCGGCCGAAGAGTTGTGGGAATTCGACGTGCGAACCGGGGTGGTTAGACGCGAAAACCAACTCCCCGAACTCGCGCTCGGCGACGGCGATCAGAAATCGATGGCCGCCGAACTGGCCAAACTGGTGCACCCAGACGACCTGGGTGAACTCTTTCGGCAGGTCAGGTTGACGCTGTCGGGGCGATCGCCGGATTTCCGCGCGACTTATCGCGTGCGGCTCGCCGATGGCCAGTTCAGTTGGATGAGTTCGCAAGGACAAGCGCTGGACCCGGACGACAGCGGCCGTCCGCGCCGCGTCATCGGCACCACGCGCAATGTCACCGAGATCAAGGAGGGCGAAGAGCGTTTGCGGCTCGCGCTCTGGGGTAGCCGGGCCGAGTTGTGGGACATCGACATGACCACTGGCCGGATCACCCGCGAGGGCGGGCTCCCGCACCTCGCGTTCGGCCGCGACGGCAAGGCCATCGAGTTCCGCGATCTGCTGGCCGCCGCGCACGCCGAAGACGTGAAAACGCTCAAGGCCGCGATGGTGTCGCATGCAAAAGGCGACGTGGAAGGTTTCGAGGCCACGTTTCGCACTCGCGATCTGGAGGGATACTGGCGTTGGGTCCTGGCGCGCGGCCGGGTGACCGCACGAAACCGCGATGGCTGGGCCAATCGCATGCTGGGCACGGTGCATGACGTCACCGTGCTGAAGACCGTCGAGACTGAGTTGCGCCGACTCAATGAAGAGCTGGAGCAGCGCGTCGCCGAGCGCACCGCCGAACTGTCGCAGACGAATGCGGATCTGTTGAATTCGATGGAGCAGGTACGCGATGCGCAACGGCAACTGGTGGAGTCCGAAAAGATGGCGGCACTCGGGTCCCTCGTCGCCGGCGTCGCGCATGAGATCAATACGCCGCTTGGCATCGGGGTCACCGCGGCCTCGCATCTGGATCAGATGTTTGCCACGATCGAGGCCGCGCAGCCCAGCGCTCCAACCGGCGCGTTGGCGGGGGCGTTGAGCGCAGGCCGGCGCTGCGTCGATCTGGTGCTGCGCAATCTCAGTCGGGCCGACCAGTTGGTCAAGAGTTTCAAGCAGATCGCTATCGACCAGTCGACCGAAGCGCCGCGGCGAATCAATGTGCACGAGTACCTGGAGGAAGTGCTGACCTCGCTGCAGCCGATCCTCAAACGCACGGCGTTGCGAGTCGAAGTGGAGTGCCCGCCGACGCTGCAGATCACCACTTACGCCGGGGCGATCTATCAGATCCTGATGAACCTGGTGGTCAATTCGGTGACGCACGGCTACGCAACCGACGCTACGGGGACAATCCGCATTCACGTGAGTCACAGCGGCAGCGCGGATGAAACGCGGCACGTTGAAATTGTTTATCGCGATGACGGTCGCGGCATGAGTCCGGAGGTCTGCGCCCGCGTGTTCGAGCCATTCTTCACCACGCGACGCGGATCAGGCGGTACCGGACTGGGCATGCATATCTGCTACAACCTCGTCACCCAGTTGCTGCGCGGCACGATCCGTTGCGAGAGCACGCTGGGCGAGGGCGTTTCGTTCTCGGTGCGATTTCCGCTCGACCCGCGCTTGTAGTGCGCAAAGTTGCTCGGCTGCAGATCACGTAGCCCGGGTTAGACCGAAGATCGTAACCCGGGGTGGCGCGAGGCCCCGGGTTTCGCTGCGCTCTACCCGGGCTACGGCGTGATCTTCGCGCCTGCGACGGGAACCGCGGCGCTATTTCACTAGCCAGCGCATCGCCTGATTCAGGCCGTCCGGCGTGAGCGAGTACATGCGATCCTCGACCAGTTCGCGAATCAGTTCGGTCGATTGCATGTAACGCCAGCGCTCGGGCGGGTTGGGATTGATCCAGACCAGCTTGCGGAACCGGTCTTTCATGCGTTGGAACCACACCGTGCCGGGCTCCTCGTTCCAGTACTCCACGCTGCCGCCGGCATGCGTGATCTCGTACGGTCCCATTGACGCGTCGCCCACGAAGACGACCTTGTGATCCGGGTTGTAACGCCGGATCAGCTCCGCCGTCGAAGTACGTTCGGCGTTGCGGCGATGGTTGTCCTTCCACACGTGGTCGTAGAGGAAGTTGTGGAAGTAGAAGTGCTCGAGCCGCTTGAACTCGGATTTCGCGGCGCCGAACAAGGACTCGCATGCGTACACGTGGTCATCCATCGAGCCGCCGATGTCCAGGAACAGCAATACCTTGACCGCGTTATGCCGCTCGGGCCGGAAGCGCACGTCGAGCATCGCCTCGCGCGCGGTGGCGTCGATGGTCGCGTCGAGGTCAAGTTCCTCGGCCGCCCCCTCGCGAGCGAAGCGGCGCAGGCGACGTAGTGCGAGTTTCAGATTGCGCGGCGACAGCTCGGCATCGCCGTCGAGATTGCGATAAGCGCGCTGGTCCCAGACCTTGGCCGCACTACGTCCGCCGCCCTTCGCGCCCACCCTCACGCCCACCGGGTTGAATCCGCCCGCGCCAAACGGACTCGTGCCGCCGGTGCCGATCCAGCGATTGCCGCCGAAATGCCGTTCTTTCTGTTCCTCCAGCCGCTGGCGGAATTCCTCCATCAGCTGTTGCAGCGAGAGTGCATCGAGCTTCGCCCGCTCTTCCTCGGTCAGCAGACGTTGCAGGGTCTGCCGCAGCCAGTCTTCCGGAATGCTGGCGGCGAAATCGACATCGGACCGCGCGATGCCGCGGAAGTAGGTACCGAAGGCGCGGTCGTAGCGGTCGAAGTGGCGCTCGTCCTTGACCAGCACGGTGCGCGCCAGATGATAGAACGCGTCGAGATCCGCGAAGGCGAGGTTTGCATCGAGCGCACCCATCAGGTCCAGCCACTCGCGCAGCGTGACGGGCACTTTTTCCGCGCGCAGCGATTCGAACAGACCGATCAGCATGGGGGATCAGCCTGCTCGCAGAGTGGCTCCTTCCCCCGCGAGCGGGGGAAGGTTGGGATGGGAGTGCGCTCGTGCCGAGCCCATGCCGCGATCCCGCTGCCCCCACCCCGACCCTCCCCCGCTGCTCGGAGGAGGGAGAAGGGCAGATCCGCAGCAATTGGAAAGAATCATCGCCCCGCCGCCTGCCTACGATGCATGAACGCCAGCCGCTCCAGCAACTGCACATCCTGCTCGTTCTTGATCAACGCGCCGTACAGCGGCGGAATC
>JBKJTK010000441.1:0-13504 GCA_046590875.1 Chiayiivirga sp. | reverse complement strand
CCGTACAGGAACTGCGAGACGTAGCCCTTGGCGTTGAAGACTTCCGCCAGGCTGAAGAGCCCTTCGTTGCCGGGCCGCTTGACGATCGATTCGCCCGGCGTAGGCGGCACCGACAGCACCAGCGCCTCCATGCCACGTACCGTGCGCGTGCCCGACGCAAAGAACTGCGTGAACAGCAGGCTCTTGTCGCTGAGCGCGTCGAGCTCGGGCGTCAAGGAATCGGGACGGCCATAGGTGCCGGAAAACCAGGCCGACAGGCTCTCGATGCTGATCAGCACGACGTTGAGTCGTCGCTCGGGAGCGGGATTGCGGATTTCGCGTGTGATGTCGAGGTTGTGGTCGTTGACGAACGTGGCGTCGGGCGTGTCGAGCAAACCACGTAACTGCGCAAACGCCTCGTCCAGCGGCAGGGTCTGGTAGAAGCGACCGTAGTCGAGCGACCCCATGCGGAACGCCGCGAAGAACTGGTAGATGCCGTTGCCGGCCAGCTCGTTGACGTACTGGTTGGCGCTTTGTTCCTTCATCTCCCCGCGCACCAGCCAGGTGCCGGCGAGCGTAATCACGAGCCAGGCCAGCACGACGCGGCTGCGCGTCAGGAAGTCCGGGCCGTCCTGACCGATGCGCCAGCTTCGCTTTCCGATCAACAACAACAGCAGTGCGAAAGCGGCCAGCGCGACAAGGATCGGCGCGATCGGATAGGACTCGCGGATGTTGCCAAGCACCTCGGTGGTGTAGACGAGATAGTCGACCGCGATGAAGTTGAAGCGGGTCTGGAACTCGTCCCAGAACGTCCATTCCGCGACTGCAACCAGCAGCATCAGGAACAGCGAAACGAAACACACAAACGCGTGCACGATACGCCCGAACTTGCTGCGCAAGATCCTTCTTGGCACCAGCCACAGCCACAGCAACAGCGGCCAGCCGAAGTAGACCAGCGTCAGCAGGTCGTAGGCGAGCCCGATGCCGAATACATAGACGCCATCGCCGACCGAAATCGCGCTGTCCGAACGTAGGGACAGCATCAGCGCCAGCCGAGTCAGCGTCGACAGCAATAGAAACACGACTCCCAAGCCGAGCAGCGGCCGGAATCGCTGCCACAGCGAACCTTCAATCAGCACACTTCCCCCGATTCACCTGCCCCGGTCGCGCCGCCGTGGCGAACCACGGAGGGATGCCGACAGCGTGACGGTTCGGTTGTAAATCGGGCTCACGCAATTCTCAGGCGAGTGTTAATTCGCGCTTCGGCATTCGTGGCAAGCTACGCCCATGACGAGTGCAGCGACGGCAGGCCTGAGCGTGCTGGTGATCGAAGACCAGCACGATATCGCCGCCAATATCTGGGACTTCCTGGAACGCCGCGGTCACGCGGTGGACCATGCCGCCGATGGCGAAACCGGGCTGTCCTTCGCGATGCGCGGGCGCGCCGACGTGATCGTGCTCGACCTGGGCCTTCCGCGACTGGACGGACTCGAATTGTGCCGGCAGTTGCGCGCCGCAGGACGCGGAGTGCCGGTGCTGATGCTGACCGCACGCGACACGCTTGAAGACAAGCTGCGTGGTTTCGCCGAGGGCGCCGATGACTACATGGTCAAGCCATTCGCGATGAAAGAGCTAGAGGTGCGGATCCGCAATCTGCACCGTCGCGGCAAGCCGCTGCCGGATGCGCCGCTGCGTGTCGGCGACCTGCACTACGATCCCGGGTCGATGCTCGTCACGCGCGCGGGCAAGTCCACGTCGTTGACGCGTGCGCAGTCGATCATTCTGGTCGCACTGATGCGCAATGCGCCGGCGGTGGCAACCCACGACACCCTGATCCGCGCGATCTGGGGCCACACCGGCAGCGAGCTGTCGGCATTGCACACGCATGTGTACGGGCTGCGGAACTTGATCGATCGCGGCTTCGAATCGCCACTGATCCAGACCGTGCATGGCGTCGGCTACCGGCTCGCAGTGGCGACGACATGAATCGATATCGTCCCAGCCTGCGCTGGCGCGTCACGATCGCCTTCACCGTGCTTGGCGCCGTCCTCAGCGTGCTTTTCGCCGCCGCGGCCGTGCTTATTACGGAGCACTACGAACACGTACTGGTAGACGAGATCCTGCATGGCCAGGCGGAAGACTACAGCCTGCGCATGGTGACGGACCCGAACGTCGCGCTGCCACGGACCCACCGCCTCAGTGGCTATCTGCGTCGGCCCGATGGCAGCGGCGAGGTGCCCGAAGACCTGCGTGCGCTCGAACCCGGCATCCACGAGAGCGAAGAAGATGGAGAAGGAGAAGAAGCGGAGGAGGGGGAAGGCATCCACTTCGGAGTCTTCGATACCTCGCACGGACGGCTTTACTTCGTCATCGACCTGAGCGACATCGAACAGCTCGAAGTCCTGTTGACCCAATTTCTCGCTGCCATCGTGGTGCTGGGCACGGCGCTTTCCGGATGGCTGGGCTGGCTGCTGGCGGGTGCGACGATCGCACCGGTGCGCAGACTGGCGCAGGCGGTGGAGGCGCTGCCCGTGCAGCCGCAACGCACTGAACTTGCGTCCAGCATGGGTCTCGACGAACTGGGCAGGCTGGCGCTGGCGATCGATGCCTACCAGGCACGCCTGGCCGATGCGGATGCGACAGAACGCGAATTCTTTGCCGATGCCAGCCATGAACTGCGTACACCGGTAACCGTTGTGTGCGGCGCGGTCGAGTTGCTGCTGGAGGAACCGGCGGCCGATGCCGGCCTGCGCCGTCGTCTGCAGCGGCTGGATCGCGGCGTGCGTGAACTCACCGAACTGCTCGATGTGCTGCTGGGGTTGGTGCGAAAGCGTGCTCCGGAGATCGCCGAGGTCGACATGAACTCGATGCTGCGGGTCTGCGCGCAGGCAGTGACTGACGGTTCGGGTCCCGAACGGCTATGGGTCGACATCGAGGCTGACGGTGCTTTGCAGATCCCCTATCGCGAAGCGTTGCTGATCCTGCATGGCATCATCCGACGCCTGTTGCCGCCCGATCCGGCCGGCCGACTTTCGTTGCGGGCGCGACGATCCATGCTGGAGTTGGAGTTCCGCGCCGATGTCGATGTCTGCGTGGGAAACGAACCCGAAACTGGCGCCCGCAGCGACCGCCGCCTCGGCCTGACCCTGATTGGCCGCCTCGCCGAACGCCTGGGGTGGCAGATTGACGAGGTCGTTACCGATCCACTCCGGCGCATGGTGAGGATCACGTTGCCACCGCCGCCGGACGTCTAGCAGCCTACGCACACTTGCGCCGCCACGGACGCCTATTTGCCAGCAGCGTCACTCGGCTTCTCACACTGCTCAGCCGAATGCTGCCGGTCATGCTCCCTGTTACCGGCGTCGCGGATCCACGCAGGCGGCATTCGCCAGGCGCCGGTCTCGTGCCGGTGGGTTCTGCAGCATTTTGACGCGACATCGGTCGGTGCATACTTCGAAGCTCAGGCGCGCTTGGCGCCGGACTTGGAGTGACAGATTCATGGCCAGCACTCACCAAGTGCGAAGACGACTCCTGCAGTCCATGCTCGCCGCGCCGATGCTGGCGGGTTTGGCTGCTCCGCTCAGGGTACTGGCAGGTGAGGCCGACCCGCTGATCACCGCCGCCGACCAGGCGTTGGATGTCTTCGACTTCGAGCGGGCGGCGCGCGCCATCCTGCCTCCTGCACATTTCGGCTACCTGGCCACCGGCGTTGACGGCGACGCAACGCTACACGCCAACAGCGCGGCGTTTTCGCACTACGAGGTGCGGGTCAGGCGGATGGTGGACATCAGCCGCATCGACACCTCGGTCAACCTGTTCGGCACGACCTTGGACTCGCCCCTGTACCTCAACCCGATCGGCAGCCAGCGCGCGTTCCATCCCGAAGGCGAGCTGGCGGTGGCCCGAGCAGCCCGATCGATGCAGCATCTGCAGGTCCTGTCGACGGTGACCACCACGGGGGTCGAGGACGTTGCTGCCGCGCGCGGCACGCCGATCTGGTTCCAGATCTACCCGACCGACCAGTGGCCCGTTGCGAAAGCGTTGATGAAGCGTGCCGCGGCAGCAGGCTGCCCCGTCCTCGTGCTTACCGTCGATCTCCAGGCCGGCTCCAACCGCCTGACCGCCAAACGTGCGAGCCAGCGTGACGCGCGCGACTGCAGTGCCTGCCATTCAAGCGAATCGGAAGGATTGCGCGGCTACCTGTCCCGCAAGCCGATGTTCACCGGCCTCGATCTCTCGCAGATCACCGACATGACGCCGATCAACATGACCTGGGAATACCTCGCGCGCGTGCGGGAAGCCTGGCCGCACAGGCTCGTCATCAAGGGCATCGTGACCCGCGAGGACGCGGAATTGGCGCTTGTTCACGGTGTGGATGGTCTGGTCGTCTCCAACCACGGCGGGCGCGCAGAGGACAGCGGGCGGGCGACGATAGACAGCCTCGGTGAAGTGGTGGCCGGCGTGAAAGGCCGCATGCCCGTGCTGGTGGACAGCGGCTTTCGCCGCGGCTCTGACGTCTTCAAGGCCCTCGCGCTTGGCGCCACCGCGGTCGGCATCGGGCGGCCCTACATCTGGGGTCTGGCAGCGTTCGGGCAGCAGGGTGTCGAATCAGTTCTGGGCATTCTGCGCAAGGAACTTCTCATTGCCATGCGCCAAGCGGGCACGCGCAATATCGCCGAGATCAAGTCCTCTCTCGTGATCGACACTCGACGTAGCTAGCCTTCCGGCCAAAGCCCGGAGAGCTGAATTTGGGGAATTTAAGCTCCACAATCCCTGCTCGAAAACAGGGTGGAGGTTAGAGTTTCCGAACGACCGAGATCATCGCGCGCCCAGCAACTCGCGCAGAGCCCCCACTTGGGTTCGCCCTACCGGCAACTCGCTGCCATCACGCAGCGTGAGTGTGTAACGACTGCCGGTTGCGGCATTGAGGGTGGCAACATGGGTTAGGTTGACCAGGTAGGAACGGTGGCAGCGCACGAAGCCGGGCGGCAGGATCGCGCAAAGGCGAAGCAGCGACTTGTCGTGCAGTTCGCTGCGTCCGGATAGCAGGCGGACCTCACTGTGTTCGCCGTCGGCCCGGATCCACAGCACCTGGGCCAGTTCGACCACGGCCACGCCATGCACGCGCCAGACGCCGAGGAAGCGCGCGGCGCCACCGCGGTTACGGCCGACGTCGAGCAAGCGCTCCAGCGCCTGCCCGAGACGCTCGCGGGAGAACGGCTTGGCCACGAAGTCGAGCACGCCGAGCTCGAATGCTTCCAGCGCTCGGTCCTGGTGCGCGGAGACCACGATTGTGTGGAACGCGCCAGCGACCGCCTCCCGCAACAACGCGAAGCCATCTTCGCCTTCGAGATTTAGGTCGAGCAACAGGCCGTCGTAGACGCTTGCGCGCAGTCGTTCGCTTGCCTGTTCGTAGGTAGCCGCCGAATCGAAGCGCGCGCGTGGGCCGGCGTGCTCTGCACACAGCCGCAACAGACGCTGGCGCACCAGCGGCTCGTCCTCGACGATCAGGATGCGCATGGCAGCTCGATGCGACTGCACCATTCGTTGCCGTCGGCATCCTGGTAGAAGGCCCAGGATCCCGGCCAGGCGGCGTCCAGGCTGCTGCGGATGAAGCGAGTTCCGGTGCCATCGCCGCGCGACCCGCTGCGCCCACTGCCGCGCGCGGAATGCAGTTGCAGGCACAGGCGGCCCTGGTCACGGCGCACTTGCAAGCGGAACGGGGTCGTCGCGCAGGCCGCCGCTCCGGCGTGGGTCACGCCATTTTCGACAAGAGTATGCAGCAGGCCCGGCGGCAGTTCGACCGCGTCGATGTCGCCGTCGACTTCGAAGCCAATCGAGCGCCCATGGGCGAGTGCGAGGATTTCAAGATGCGCGCGGCACAAGGCGATCTCTTCGTGCAGCGGGATCAGTCGCCGCTCGCCGATATGGCGCAGGCGCGTGAACTCGTCGGCCAGCAGTTCGACCAAGCGGCTCGCATGCGCTGGCGCCTGTTCGATCAGCTCTTGCAGCGAGGTCAGGGTGTTCATAAGCCAGTGTGGATGGATGCTGCGATGGAGGAGTTGGGTGCTGAGCCGGGCACGCTGCGCCCGCAACTGGGCGTTCTGTTCTCCCAGCGCCAGCAGGTGCACCGCATGCCGCAGCAGCAGGAACACCATCAGCACCGCCAATGCGATGAAGTACACGCCATCGGAAAAGACGACCATCGCGACCAGCGCTGTCGCCAGCAGGGCGGCGATCGGCACCGCATCGGCGCGCGCCGCGCCGCGGACCGGCAGCACCACCGCCAGCCCTGCGCAAAGACCGAGCACGTGCAGCAACAAGTTGCGTGCGTCGAAGCTTGGCATCGCCAAGGTCAGCAGCAGCAACAACGCATATGCGGCGCGCAATCGCAGCACCCAGCGCCGGTCGAAGCGCGCCGCGAGATACCCCGGTAGCAACGCCGCGGTGGCCAGGTGCAACACAACCAGGGTGTTCAGTCGATGCGGGTGCAGGTCATAGCTGTAACCGAGCAGCGGTCGCCAAGCCTCGGTCAGCGGCAACAGCAGCCCGACGACGCCCAGCAGAATCAGCCAGACCTCACCCGCACGAGGCAGCCGCGCACGGCGCAGATAACCGACAAGGAAATACAGTCCGG
The DNA here is from genome assembly GCA_046590875.1 of Chiayiivirga sp. Taxonomy (GTDB): domain Bacteria; phylum Pseudomonadota; class Gammaproteobacteria; order Xanthomonadales; family Xanthomonadaceae; genus JALCLA01. The sequence goes on along the minus strand of JBKJTK010000441.1, from coordinate 6,888 downwards.
CCACCGCCATCGCGCCGAATGCTACCGCAGCGACCAGCCAACGCCGGTAGTGCTGTGCGTACCACTGCTCCAGCGGGGCGATGCTGATTTCCAGTTCGGCCATGTACGGCTTGAACCCGAGCCGATGGCTGGAGGCGCGGATCAGCAACTCGTGCGGCCCGGCATCGACACTACCCGGCGGCAGCGGAAGGGTCAGGTCGATGCGCCCGGGCCCTTCGTCGGCGCTGGTCTGGCCGACAACGCCATTGCTGCCAAGCGCGAGGCCATCCCAATAGAGTTCGCTGGCCGCGCGCAACGACACGCCGAGCACCAGCGGAGTCGCCGGCGTCGGTAGTGGAGTCTGCAGCGTCAGCCGAACCCAGTACGGCCCGGCCCAGTCCGCCAGCACGCGCCGGTCCAGCCGGCGCCAGTCGAGGGCGTCGATCGCAAGAGGGTCGGCGACGGCGCCCGCGGGTGCCATCTCGGCCTCGAGCACCGTCAGCGGCAGCGAAGACCAGCCATGTCCCGCCATCACCCACAGTGCGCAGGCAAGCAGCAACGCAACAACCACCGGCAGCGATCGAAGCAGGTTCATCCGCCCATCCTAGCCAGCGACCGGCCGGCCTTGGAGACGTTCGACCGGCGACAGGAGACGTTCGACCTGTGAAGCACGCAAACGCGACCCGCGTCGATCCATGCTGCATCCATCATCTGCCCGGAGAATCGCATGTCCACCTCGTTGTTACGCTTTCTCGCCATTGCCTTGATTTGCAGCGCAGCCGGCAATCTGCTCGCGGCGGATGTGTCGGTATCAAGTCTGCAGTTCGAACCCTATGCATTCGAGACATCCCGGCACGGCACAATAGCTGCGGAGGTCGCGTTCTTCGAGGTTCCACGTCGCCACGACGATCCGGATGGCACCACGATTCGCCTGCGCGTGGTGCGTCTGCCGGCACGGCACATGTCGCACGACACGCCGCCCCCCGTGCCGATCGTCTACTTGGCCGGCGGGCCTGGCGGCTCCGGCGTCGGCACCGCACGCGACTCGCGGTGGCCGGTGTTCGATGCGATGCGAGCCAATGCTGACGTGCTGCTGTTTGATCAACGCGGCACCGGCCTGTCCGAGCCGCCACCAGCTTGTCCGCACCGGCACACCTTCGAGCCAACCGAGGCGGCCGACCCGACTACCTACCTGGCCGCCTTGCAGTCCACCGCGGCACGGTGTGCGGTGTTCTGGCGCGACCAGGGCATCGACCTCAACGCTTACAACACGATCGACAGCGCGCACGACGTCGAGGCGCTGCGGCAGGCGTTGGGTGTCGACCGCCTGAGCCTTTGGGGCATGAGCTACGGCACCCATCTGGCGACCGCCGTGCTGCGTTACCACGGCGCACACATCGAGCGCGCCGTGCTGATGGGCATGGAAGGGCCGGACGACACCGTCAAGCTGCCGCTCGCCGCAGACCGACTGCTCGAGCAATTAGGCGCACTGGTTGCCGCCGACCCAGGCGCCGCGCAGTTCGATGCGGACGTGCCCGGCGCGGTCCGCCGGGTTCTTGCCACATTGGCGAGCGCCCCGGCGCAAGGCCGTGTGCGACGCCCCTTTGGCAGCACTGTGGTGACCATCGGCGTGTTCGATGCGCAACTGGCGATCGCCGCCGCCCTCGGTCGCAGCTACACCGCCCGCCTGCTGCCGATGGCACTGACTGCCGCTGAACAGGGTGAGTACGACGTGCTGGCCGAATTCGTGCACGCGGTACGGGAAGAGATCGGCACCTTCAACGCGATGCCGCTGGCGATGGACATCGCCTCCGGGGTCAGCCCCGCGCGACAGCGACAGGTGCAGGAGGCCGAACGCGCCAGTCTGCTCGGCCCGGCACTCAACTTCCCGCTGCCGCAGATCGGCGACGGGCTGGGAATAGCCGACCTCGGTCCGGCCTTCCGCATGCCACTGCGCAGCAGCGTCCCAACCTTGTTCATCAGCGGCACCCTCGATGGCCGCACCCCACAGGCGAACGCGGACGCGGCAATCGCCGGATTCGAGCACGCCCATCGGCTGACGCTGGAAGGCGCCGGCCACGACGACGACCTGTGGCTATCACATCCCGACATTCCCACGCGTATTGCTGCTTTCTTCGCCGGCGACACGCCAACCGAGGCCAGTCTGCAAGCGCAGCCACTCACTTTCGCGACCAGCGTGACCGAAGAGATCCTGCGCGCGGTGTGGCAACGCGTCGGTCCGGCCGGGGCGGGTATCGCCGCGCTTGTGTTCGCGGGGCTGACCGGCGCAGCTTGCTGGTGGCGCAGGCGTCGCCGGAGGTCACGTGCGCCAGCGGCCGCGTAGCGAAGTACGTGAGAGTGACTTCCCGACACAATCGCGCTTCGGGGCATTCGAGGACCATGGTCGTGATCCCGAATTCCGATTCACGGTTTCCTGATTGGAGCGGACAGGACTGATTGCCTGAAGCTACCGGGGCAACGACAGCGACCTGGGTCTGCTGGCTACGCTTCCGTAGCGAACGCCATGAGAACGACTCCAATCGAAGTGCGAAACAGGTTCACTTCAACCCGCCAGGTAAACCTGACTCGTTCTGAGTGGACCCCGTTCTGGGAGTAGGTGCAGAGGGCGTCCCCCCCGAATCGTCCCCACCGATTCCGTGCTTGACTATGCAAGCGCCCGGGTCTGTTCAAGCGCAGCGAGTGCCGCTTCGCCCACTTGCTTCGCTGAAGCGTCCTGGCCAAGCACCACGCGCGGCCAGTCGGTCTCGGCGAACCGGCCATCTGCGCATCGGATGCCCGGCCAAAGGTCGATCAGTCCGTCCAATCGGCATACAGACACATAGGCGCTCGCGCCCTCATGACCGGCAACGAAGGGGATTGAATGGCCCAGGTAACGAACGCGGTCGAACTCTGCATCCAACACGCCGAGCTCTCTGAGCTGTTCTGATTCGCCCTCGAATGCCGGCCCCATGATGAGGCCGGCATAGACAGGATCGCCCTTGAACCGGTCGAGCCCCCGCAGGATCGCCGCCCCCAGTAACTCGGTTTCGTCCTCCGGGCGCAGACACTCGATGTCCGGCTGCGGCAGGTAGCGGAACCTGCCCATCATCCGCTCGGCCTCCACCGCCACGCCGTTGGCGGTGCGGAACACAGCAACTCGCGGGGTGATGGCCTTGCGCTGCTCGATACGCCGCGAGTAGGCAAGATACGTGGCCTTGGCCAGTTCGGCGGCAGGTTGACCTTCTTCGCGTGACCAGGCGCCAACGTCCGACCGCGGCAACACCAGCCCAAAGTCGTCGCCGAGAATCGCGATCAATCCGCGCTCCGGTGCATAGGCCACTCCCGTGAGGCGCGGGCCGTGGGCGCGCTCGACAACGTCCAGCGTCGCACCGTCGAGGAAGAGTATCTGTTCCCGATCCAGCACCAGCGCTATTTCGCGCCCATCCGGCGACCACGCAGGCGGCGCGAAGTAGACATTGCGGCCGGGCAGCTCGACGGTCTTGAGCAGGCGTCCTTCGCTGTTGAGCAGCGCCAGACTGGCCGAGTGACGGGGAGTCTCTGGTTCAAGCACCACCGCTATCCACAAACCGTCCGGCGCCACCGAGATAGTCTGGACCCACGAACGCAAGCGGACTTCAACGCCTGCAGCAGGCCGCAGCGGCCAGGCAAAGCGCCACAGCGCACCCTTGGCGCCAGAAAAGCGCGAATTGCCCAACGACGCATTGAAAGCGATCCAGACCGATTGCGTGCTGCCGCTCACGGCCACCCCGGCGCTTGCCCACAGGGCACCCATCGACTCGTGCTGAACGATCTCCCCGGTACCGAACGCATGCACGTAGATGTCGCCGTCCGAGGACGCATCGATCAGATGCTCGCCATCCAGCCACATCGTGATGTTCGCCCCGTCCTGGAACGGCGGCCGCTTGGTCTTTCGAATCAGCTCGCCGCTGGACAGCGCGCTGTAGCCGAGCTCGCCGGCGGCGTTCTTGCTCACCACCCAGTCCGAGTCCGGCACCAGCGCAAAGGCCATTGACTGCTTGACCAGCTTGACGCGTTGCAGCCGACTGCGGCTATCGAGGCTCCAGACCTCCAGGCCGCGCGTTCCAATCCACGCAAGCTGTCGCGGCGCAATGAAACAGGGCCGACCGCCGCCCGGCGTGCGAAATGCCGGCGCGACCACGCGGAAACGCTTAGGCATCCTGCTGCTCCGTCCTTGTGCGAGGCGCGAGTATCCGCGCAAAGCGCGTGCGCGGCGAGGTTCAAGCTCTCATGGCGACCGAGCGCCAGTGCTGCTGTGACTGAATCGATCACCCATGAGTGCGCGCCACGGATTCAACGAATTGCAGTGCTTGCTCGACGCCCCCAACGGCGACATCTTCGACGTTCCCGCCGGGCAGAGTGCGCTATCAACTCTAGACGCCGCTGTGTACGCTGCCGATCCTAGCCGGCTGGCCTGCTCTCGCTTTCAGTTCTAGCCCATCGGGTGGTGATCAACCATCCGCATTTCGTGGTGCACGTCAACCCGAGCATCGCTGGCGTTTGGTCGGACAGACAAGTGGCGAAGTGCTCGACGCAGCTTCTCCCGGCGCGCATCAATAGTGAGATCGATGCCGATGCCTGCCATGGCACCTCGCGAGTGGAAAGCGAACTGAGCACCGTCGGGTCAGGTACGCCGAATGTCCGCTTTGCCGCCTACTTGAATGGACTTGGATGAACGAAATGGGTAGAAATCGGTCTCGTGAGGGTGATGAGCACCAGCACGATGACCACCGGCCGAGCGACCGGTCAGTGTTGAGCGGCATTCGCACCACCCAAAAAAAAGCCCCGCAGGCTAGGGGGAGCCTGCGGGGCCGGGGATTGGAAGCGGGCTTGGGGAGAGTCCGGCTTCCAATGGTTCGATCGAAGGGGGGTCGATCGAACCTCGGGTGGCGTTGCGTCCACCGTGTGCATAGATTACGGATTCAGCCTGAAAGTTCCGTGAGCGAGTTCGTATATAGAGCGTGAAGTTCAGGAGTTATTCAGGCCGAAAACGCCATCGGGCATGCTCTGGGTATGCCTAAAGTCATGGACGTCGATCAAAGCGTGACCGTCGCACGCCTCGCGTGACATCTCGTCGCAACTCGCCGTCCGGCCTCAATGGGCCTGATCCCAGTTCGCACCCACCCCTGCGTCGACCACCAGCGGCACGCGCAGTTCCGCCGCCGCCTGCATTCGCGCCTTGACCTCGAGCAGCAACTCCTCGACGAAATCGGCTTCGACCTCGAACACGAGTTCATCGTGCACCTGCATGATCATCAGCGCGCGCGCGCCGTGCGGCGCGAGCCAGTCGTGCACGCTGCGCATCGCGCGCTTGATGATGTCGGCCGCAGTGCCCTGCATCGGGGCGTTGATCGCCGCGCGTTCGGCGCCGGCGCGCTGAGCCTGATTGCGCGAGCCGATCTCGATCAGATGCAGGCGGCGGCCGAACACGGTTTCGACGTAGCCGCGCTCGCGCGCCTGTTGCCGTACCGATTCCATGAAACGTCGTACGCCGGGGTAGCGCGCAAAATACAACGCGATGTAATCCTGTGCTTCGCCGCGTCCGATGCCCAACTGCCGCGCGAGGCCGAAGGCGCTCATGCCGTACATCAGGCCGAAGTTGATCGCCTTCGCCGCGCGACGCTGGTTGCCATCCACCTGTTCCAGCGGTACGCCGAATACTTCGGCCGCGGTGGCGCGATGGATGTCCTGACCACTGGCGAACGCCGCGAGCAGCCCGGGGTCTTCCGACAAGTGCGCCATGATGCGCAGCTCGATCTGCGAATAGTCGCAAGCCACGATCTGGCGGCCTCCCGGCGCGATGAACGCGGTGCGGATGCGACGACCGTCCTCGGTGCGGATCGGGATGTTCTGCAGATTGGGATCGGTGGAAGACAGGCGGCCAGTGGCCGCACCTGCCTGGTGATAGCTGGTGTGCACGCGCCCGGTGACGGGATTCACCATGGCCGGCAGCTTGTCGGTGTAGGTGCTGCGCAGTTTGGCGAGGCCGCGGTGATCCAGGATCAGGCGCGGCAGTTCGTGCTGGTCTGCGATGGCTTCCAGCGCTTCCTCATTCGTACTCGGCGCACCGGTGGGCGTCTTTACCAGCGCCGGCAATTTCAGCTCCTCGAACAGCAGCGCGCCGAGCTGTTTGGGCGAATCGAGATTGAACGCACGGCCGGCAAGTTCATGCGCGCGTTGCTGCGCGACCAGCATGCGCCTGGAAAGGTCGGCACTTTGGCGACGTAGCTCATTCGCATCGATCAGCACGCCGTTGGCTTCGATCGATTCCAGCACCGTCACCAGGGGCATCTCGATCTCGCGATACACCGACTCCAGCGCGGGCTCGGCCGCGAGTTTTCCACGCAGCGCGCGATGCAGGCGCAGGGTGATGTCGGCGTCCTCGGCGGCATACGGTGTCGCTTGTTCCAACGCGACTTGCGAGAACGGGATCGACTTCGCGCCCTTGCCCGCGACTTGCTCGTACGTGATCGTGGTGTAACCGAGATAACGCTGCGCCAGCGTATCCATGTCATGCCGGCTGGCGGTGGAATTCAGCACGAAACTTTGCAGCAACGTGTCTTCGGCGTATCCGCGCACGTCGACGCCATGGCGCCGCAGCACATGCAGGTCATACTTGCCGTGCTGTCCGACCTTGGGCCGATTCGGATCCTCGAGCAGGGGCTTGAGTGCAGCGAGGGCTTCCTCGCGCGGCAATTGCTCCGGCGCGCCGGGATAGTCGTGGGCCAGCGGCAGATAGGCCGCATGGCCGGTTTCGACCGCGAAGCTCAGGCCCACCAGGTTCGCCTGCATCGGATCGAGCGAGTCGGTCTCGCTGTCGAAGGCGATCAGGTCGGCGACGCGCAGACGTGCAATCCACGCGTCGAGTTG
>JBKJTK010000423.1:0-5658 GCA_046590875.1 Chiayiivirga sp. | reverse complement strand
CCTTCATCCACTTGTACAGCGGATGCGCATTCGCACCGTTGACCTCAACCTTGGCGTACATCGGGAAGCTGACGTCGTAGGTGAGCGAGCAGAAATTCTTGATCTCGGCCTCGTCGCCCGGCTCCTGGTGGCCGAACTGGTCGCAGGGAAAACCCAGCACGACAATGCCTTTATCCTTGAACTTGCGATGCAGCGCTTCCAGCCCCGTGTACTGCGGGGTGAAACCGCACTTGGAAGCCACGTTCACCACCAGCATGGCCTTGCCCTTGAACTCGGACAACGGCTGCTCGGCGCCGTCGATGGTCTTGGCGGAAAAGTCGTAGGCAGTGGTCATGACACGGCTCCAGAGCGATCGGTGGCTGGCAGTGTAGCCCGGGTTGAACGCGGCTCTACGCCCACTCGGTCAGCCCTTCGCGCTCGTACAGCGTGCGGAAGCTCGGACGCGCCTTCATGCGCACGATCAGCGCCGCCAGGTGCGGCCAGTCGCTCGCGGGGCGCGGCATGTTGCGCGACCACCGCATCAACATCGCGAGGTGGAAATCGACCGCACTGACATCGTCACCGAGCAGGTAAGGCCCATGCGCGCCCAGATGCGTGTCGATGCGCTGCCAGCAGGCTTCGATGCGTCCGCGGGCAGCCTGTTTCGATGCTTCAATACTGCCCTCGCCCGCCGGTTCGCCCGGATAGAACCAGGCTCGGAACGGCGGTTGCAGCGTGTTCGCCAGGTGCAGCATCCATTGGTAGTAACGCGCTCGTTTCAGCGTTCCTGCCACAGGTGCGAAACCCGCTTCCGGATGCGCGTCGGCCAGGTGCAGCAGCAGTCCCGCCGCTTCAAACACTGGCTGACCCTCGATCAGCAAGGTCGGCACCAACCCATTCGGATTCAGCGCCAGATACTCGGGCCGCTTGTGTTCGCCCGCCGCGGTATCGAGCAGATGCAGCGTATGCGGCACGCCGATTTCGATCAGCAACCAGTGCACCACCATACTGGCAGCGCCGGGCGAGTAATAAAGCGTGTACATGGCGATCGATCCTTGAGTTTGATTCGAGACGGGGCGTCGCGCAGGTTCAGTGATGATGCCCACCCGGACCGTGAACATGGCCGTGCGACAGTTCTTCGGCGCTGGCCTTGCGCACCTCGGTCACTTCCACCTCGAAGTGCAGGGTCTGCCCGGCGAGCGGATGGTTGCCATCGACAGTGATGGTGTCTTTGGCAATCTTCGTCACCGTCACCGAATGCACACCCTGCGGCGTGTTGGCCTGGAAACTCATGCCCAATTCGATCTCGTCCACGCCCTGGAACGCCGCACGCGGCACGTCCTGAACCAGGCCATCCTGATGGATGCCGTAACCGTCTTCGGGCGCCACGTCCACCTTGAAGCTGTCCCCAACGCGCTTGCCTTGCATCGCTTGTTCCAGGCCCGGCACGATATTACCCGCGCCCTGCAGATAGCTTAGCGGTTCCTTGTCGCGCGAGGAGTCGATCACCTCGCCCGCATCGTTGGTGAGGGTGTAATGGAAACTGGCGACGGTGTTTTCTGCGATCTGCATCGTGGGTCCTTGCACGTAGTGCTTCTGATGGAAAGTCCGGCCAACGATGGCCGGGGTGTTGCGGCGGAAGCTGCAGAATGAAATAGGCTAACAGGACCGCGAAACCGCTTCACCCCGGCGGATTTTCAGACGGTTTATCGCGTCGCTCTTGCGCGTGCTCGCATCCGGTCAACGGTAAATCCAGACCCCAAGGGACGCCGTCACCGGTTGGGTCAGACAGGATCGCAACCAATCCGCTTGCCGTGCCTGGCTCGGACGGCAGGGAAATCTGGATGATGGCTCGTGCGCCTCGACCTTTGGTGAGCGCCCACGGGCCGTGCCATTGTCGGGCGACGCGATCATGCCGCAGCACCACGTCGCGATTCTCGCCTGCGTCGATGTGGCTCACCAAGCCATCACTGTAGAGCGCGACTTCCAATTGCAGGCCTTCCGCGGTCGAGGCCGACAACGGCACCGCGCTCACTTCGACTTCGTAGCCCGTCGCGTTGCGCACGGCACTCAGTTCCAAATGCGCCGGTGCAGTCGACGCGCGCAGGCGCGCAGCGTCCCTCGCCAGGCGCGCATCATTGCGCCAGTCGACACGTGTCTGCGTCCCCAGCATCACTTGCGGGGTGTAGACGACGCGATCCCCGGCCGCGTGCACGCGGGCACGCTGGCGTTGGGTATGTGCCGGGCTGGCGAAGCGGTCCTTCCATCCGATGTAGTCCCAGTAGTCGACATGAAAGCTCAGCGGCACAAAGTCCAACGTCGTGCCCGCCGCAACCAGTTTCGACAACCAGCGATCCGCTGGCGGACAACTGCTGCAACCTTCCGAGGTGTAGAGCTCCAGCAGAGGCGCAGCGTGCTCGCTGCCGACGCGGCAGACCGGAGGCTGGGCTTGCGCCACGGCAGTGACACCGCCGAGTCCGGCCGCCAGCAACGCTGCGTTCAATATCCACTTCATGTCGATGCTCCGTCGGCGCTCCTGACAATCTAGAGTCGCCCGGGGAGCGTGAAGATTCGGTACTGTCGACGCTAAACTGCCCAGTCTAGTCCGAACCCACCCCGGAGATTCTCCCATGCAGGTACGCGCCGCGATCGCCTTCAAGCCCGGAGCCCCGCTCAGCATCGAGACCGTCGATCTCGAAGGCCCACGCGCCGGCGAGGTGCTGATCGAGGTCAAGGCCACCGGCATCTGCCACACCGACGACTTCACCCGTTCCGGAGACGATCCCGAAGGCCTGTTCCCCGCCATTCTCGGGCACGAGGGCGCGGGTGTGGTGGTGGATGTCGGGCCGGGGGTGAAATCATTGAAGCAAGGCGATCACGTGATTCCGCTCTACACGCCGGAATGCCGCGAGTGCGAGTACTGCCTGCACCCGAAAACCAATCTCTGCCAGGCGATCCGCAGTACACAAGGCCAGGGGCTGATGCCCGACGGCAGCAGCCGGTTCTCTATCGGCGGCGAAAAAATCCACCATTACATGGGCTGTTCGACCTTCGCCAACTACACCGTGTTGCCAGAGATCGCGCTGGCGAAGATTCGTGAGGATGCGCCGTTCGACAAGGTCTGCTACATCGGCTGCGGCGTCACCACCGGCATCGGCGCGGTGATCTTCACCGCGAAAGTCGAGGAAGGCTCGAAGGTGGTGGTCTTCGGACTCGGTGGCATCGGCTTGAACGTGATCCAGGGCGCGCGTCTTGCAGGCGCCGACATGATCGTCGGCGTTGATCTCAATCCCGCGCGCCAGTTGTTGGGTGAAAAGTTCGGCATGACGCACTTCGTGAATCCATCGGAGGTCGAGGGTGATCTGGTGCCGTGTCTGGTGAATCTGACCAAAGGCGGCGCCGACTACACCTTCGAGTGCATCGGCAACGTCAAGGTGATGCGCCAGGCGCTCGAATGCGCGCATAAGGGTTGGGGCACCAGCGTCATCATCGGCGTCGCCGGGGCAGGCCAGGAAATCAGCACGCGGCCGTTCCAACTTGTCACGGGCCGGAACTGGCGCGGCAGCGCCTTCGGCGGCGCGCGCGGCCGTACCGACGTGCCAAAGATCGTCGACTGGTACATGGATGGCAAGATCGACATCGACTCGCTGATCACCCACACCTTGCCGCTGGAACGGATCAACGAAGGCTTCGAGCTGATGCATCGCGGCGAGTCGATTCGTTCGGTCGTGGTTTACTGATGTTGGAAACGATCAGCGAGCAGCGTTGCCACGGTGGTGTGCAGGGATTTTATCGCGCCGAATCAACGGCCTGCGGCGGGCCAATGCGCTTTGGTGTGTTTCAACCGCCACACGCACGCGAGGCTCGCGTGCCGGTGCTGTACTTCCTCGCCGGACTGACTTGCAGCGAGGAAACCGCCACGATCAAGGCCGGTGCGCAGCGCGTTGCCGCCGAGCTGGGCTTGATGCTGGTGATGCCCGATACGAGTCCGCGTGACACCGGAATTGACGGCGCGACCGGCGACTGGGAATTCGGTGAGGGCGCGGGTTTCTATCTCGATGCGACCGAAGCGCCGTGGGCGACGCGCTTCAACATGGAAACGCATGTGGTGCAGGAATTACCCGGCTGGATCGAGACGAATTTCCCGGCAGCCGCGGAGCGTCGCGGCATCTGCGGCCACTCGATGGGCGGCCACGGTGCCCTGACGCTCGCCCTGCGCCATGCCGGACGCTATCGCTCGCTCTCGGCATTTGCGCCGATTGTCGCGCCATCGCGTGTGGCCTGGGGAGAGAAAGCGTTTTCGCGCTATCTCGGCGCAGATCGTGCGCGCTGGGCCGAACATGATGCATGCGCCTTGATCGCTGCGGGTCAGCAGTTCGACGGCACGATCCTGATCGATCAAGGCCAGGACGACAAATTTCTCGCGGCACAACTTCGCCCGGAATTGTTCGAGTCTGCTTGTTTGACCGCCGGTCAGCCGTTGCTGCTACGGAGGCACGATGGCTACGACCACTCCTACTGGTTCGTGCAGACCTTCATCGAGGACCACTTGCGTCACCACGCGCTGGCGCTGTTGGCGTGATCGTCAGGGCGCACGCGGGATCCGCGGTGCGGCTTGCAGCATCGTGTGCGGCAATATTTCGCGGCCGAGACGGAATACGCCCCAGGTCGCCGCGACCAGAATCGCCGCTGCCCAGAGACCGTGTTGCGGCAGGAGTTTCCCTGGCCACGCCATCGCCCACACGAAGTTCATGACTGCATCCATACTGAAGCCAATGGCCGTATGAATCGCGAACTCACGCAACTGCGGGATTGCGAACTCGAATGCGGCGATCGAATCCAGCAACGACGCCAATTCGAGTTGCGCGAAGGTGGCCAGCGCCATCACACCGTAGTAGCCACCGGAGGAATTTCGCACCCAACGTTCCAGCAGGCGATCCACGCGCCGACTGAGCACACTGGGCGGAAGCCAGCTGGCCGCCATCAGCACGGCGTAGGTCATCAGAAAAAACCCGCCCTGCTGCAGCAGCTCGTGGTACTGGAATGACAACAACATGCCGGCCAACGCCGCGCACAGGCCCGTCACAAGCAATAGCAGCAACGTGATCTGTTGCACGCGACTAGGTAACGGATCGAGTGCCGGCGGTGGCGGCGGAAACGCTTGCGACAGCACGGCGTCGCAGGGTTCGCCGTTAGCTGGCACAGGTTGCACCGTGACCTTGGGCGTCACTCAGCGGCGGCGGGGACGATCCTCGGATTTGAGTCCGACGCGAATCATTTCCGAACCCTGGGTCGAGCCGTTCAGTGCAGCGATGGCGGCACGCGCCTGATGGCCTTCCATCTGCAGTTCGGCAAACCCCTTTCACTCACCCGAAAACAGATCTCGCGCCATCTTCAGGCCATGCACACGGCCGTGGACTTCGAAGAGTTCGGTGAGGTTTTTTTCGGTCATCTGGCGCGGCAGGCCGCGCACGCTGATGCTCAGCATGAATTTCTCCTTGAAAGGAAACGCCGCCGAAGGCGGGATTCCTGCGGCGCAGGGAGGCGCCACTCGCGGGTCGGTGCGGGGATGGCCGACCCTGGGAAATGGCCCGCTGAGACAAGTCGCCTCGCGAGGCCTGACCTAGCGGAACCGCAACGTTCCACCAGCCACAATAGAAAACGCCGGGCGGACTTCCG
>JBKJTK010000334.1:0-7812 GCA_046590875.1 Chiayiivirga sp. | reverse complement strand
CGGTCCGCCCGGCACGCTTGCGGGTCGCATCGTCAACAGCGAGGATGGAAAGCCGGTGGCGAACGCGCGCGTGTTCGTCGCCGGCACCCCGCTGGATATCGTCACCGATGCCGAAGGCCGCTTCAGCGCGCCGATCACGCCGGGCACGTATTCGATCTCGGTGATCGCGCCCGAGTTCAGCAGCCAGACCCTCGACGGCGTGGTGATCGCTGCCGAACAGACGACGGACAAAGCGATCGAACTGACCCCGAGCGGCGTCGAGCTGCCCGAGTTCGTCGTGCTGGAGCCTTTCGTCGAAGGTTCTCTCGCGGCCTTCGTGGAAGAGAAACGCGCGTCCAGCGCCGTCACCGACATCCTCGGCGCCGAACAGATCAGTCGCGCCGGAGACTCGGATGCCGCCGGCGCGCTCAAGCGCGTTACCGGCCTGACGCTCGTCGATGGCAAGTACGTGTACGTGCGCGGCCTCGGGGAGCGCTACTCCAGCGTGTTGCTCAACGGTGCGCAGATCCCCAGCCCGGACCCTACGCGTCGCGTGGTCCCGCTGGATCTGTTCCCGGCCGAGATCCTCGAAGGCGTGGTGGTGCAGAAAACCTACTCGGCCGAAATGCCGGGCGAGTTCGGCGGCGGCACGATTCAACTGCGCACGAAAGGCTTTCCTGAGTCCGCGCTGTTCAAGATCAGCGGCAGTCTCGGTTATGCCGACGGTACGACGTTCTCCGAAGGCTTCGGCTACGAAGGCGGCGGCCGCGACTGGAGCGGTCAGGACGATGGCACGCGCGCGCTGCCGGACGCGCTGGACGCGTTGCGGCAACAGAACCTGTTTCTGCGCCGGCAGAGTCCGGCCAACCCCAATGGCTTCACGCCCGAACAGTTCGAGCAGACCGGTGAGGAGTTTGTCCAGCCCTACAACGTTGACCAACACGAAATCGGCCCGAATCACGGTCTGGCCCTGTCGGGCGGCAATTCCTGGGAGTTCGGTGAACAGTGGAAGGCCGGGTTTCTTGCCTCCACCCGCTACTCGCTGAGCCGGGACACGTTCGACGAGACTCGACGCTATTTCGTGGCCACTAGCGCCGGCCTGGAACAGCGCGACCAGACCCGTGCGCAGGGTACCGAGACCGAGATCGACGTCAGCGGGTTTCTGGTTGCCGGGCTTGAATATGGTGAGGGCCAGAAGCTGCGCGGCACCTCGCTGATCGTGCGCCAGACCTCCGACGAGGCGCGCTACAACAACGGCGTTTCCGACAATCAGCCATTCGACGGCTACAAGCTCGAATGGATCGAGAACGAGCTGATCGCGCATCAGTTGCTGGGGGAACACGCGTTGCCGTTCTGGCCGCTCGTAGGCGCGCAGGCCACCTGGCTCTACACCAATGCGCGCGCCAACCGGTATTCCCCCGACACGCGCGAATACCGCTACGACCTGCGCGAACAGAACGTGCGGCAGCTCAACGACCGCTTCAGCATCGTTTACGCGGATCTGGTCGATCTCAGCGAGTCCATCGATCTCGGCCTCAGCCTGCCATGGCAACTCGGCGAGCACTTCACCGGCAGTGTCTCTCTCAACGCCGGCGCGCTCGACCGCGAGCGCGACTCCTACATCCGGCGCTATCTGTTCCAGATACCGAACGGTTTTTTGCAGGAGACCCTGCAACTGCCCTCGCTGGAGCAGATCCTCACCCCCGGGAATATTGGCCCCGGCGCGCTGACCCTGCAGGAAATCACCACGCCCACCGACACCTACACCGCCACCCAGGCGCTCGACTATCGCGCACTCGGCTTCGACGTGAGTTTCAACGAAAAGCTGCGGCTGACGCTCGGCCTGCGCGAGGAAGACAACGCGCAGCAGGTCAGCACGTTCTCGGTGGTGAATCCGAATTCGCCGCCGGTGGTGGGCGGCATCGATCAAGTTGATCGCCTGCCCGCGGCGGCGCTGACCTGGTGGATCAACGGCGACCAACAGCTGCGTTTCGGTTATAGCGAAACTCTTTCGCGCCCGGATTTTCGCGAGCTCGCCGCCGCGCCCTATCTCGACCCGCTGCTCGACTTCATCACCTTCGGCAATCCGGATCTGAAGCAGGCGCAGATCGCCAACTATGACGTTCGTTGGGAATACTACTTCTCGCCCAGCGAAAGCATCTCCGTCGCGCTGTTCCGCAAAGACTTCACCGATCCGATCGAGAAGCAGCTGCTGCCGGGTGCCGGCAGCTTGCTCCTGACGCTCGCCAATGCCGAAGGCGCAACCAACCAGGGCATCGAACTGGACGGCTACATGCAGCTCGGCTTCCTCGACCGCTGGCTGAAGGGTAAAGCCTGGGCGGACGTGCTGCGCCTGGACCGCATGGATTGGGATAACTGGTACGTCTCGGCGAACTATTCGTGGATCGACTCCACGATCCAGCTCGATCCGGCTCAGTCGGGCTTCAACACCAATCTGCAACGCCCGCTCGAAGGCCAGTCGCCCTACGTGCTTAACCTGCAGCTCGGCTACCAGCATCCGGATGGTCTCCGCGAGGCGGCGCTCCTCTACAACGTCTCGGGCGAGCGCATCGTGCAGGTCGGCGTGGACGGGCAGCCAGACACCTACGAGCAACCCTTCGGGCAGCTCGATTTCAACCTCAAGCAGAAGCTAGGCGAGGAGTGGAGCGTGCGGCTGCGCCTGCGCAACCTGCTCGATCCAGCGGTGGAGTTCCGTCAGGGCGCCGACGCCAACATCCGCGAATACCGCAAGGGCCGCGAACTCGGCTTCACCCTGGAGTGGTCGCCGAAGTTCTGAAGCGACTGCAACAAATCCCGCATGACGGCTACATAAAACTGTAACCGTGCGTACTTATTCTTGCTGCTCCCGGTCGTCATTGCGTCGCAGTGCGCGCCGTATCCCCGCCTGCGGGCGATCCGCATTCTCAGTCCTGCCCTGGAGTTCCCCATGAAGCACGCTTTCCGTCGTACCGCTCTCGCTTGCGCCGTGTTCGGCGCATTGGGCCTTGGCAACGCTCACGCCGCGATCCAGTTGAATGAAGATCTGGACGGCGTGTGGTCCGTCACTGGTGCGGATGGCCGTGGCGCCGTGGTCGACTATCTGCCGCAGGCAGACGGCAAGGGCATCCTGGCGATCGGCTATTACGCCTACGACGCGCAGGGCAGGGCAACGTGGGTGCTCACCACCGCGCCGATGTCGGAGTTTCAGTACAAGGCCGAAGGCGCGGCCGTGAATCTCACCAGCGGCGGCAACTTCGGCACGCCGTTCGTGGCCCCGACGGCCAACACCGCGGTCGGCACCGCCAGCATCAACGTCAAGAGCTGCGACTCCATGACGGTGACGCTCGACATGACCGCGGCCTCGGGACTGGCCGATGTCACGCTCAACATGAAGCCGTTCTTCGCCAACGAACAATGCGCCTACAAGCGCGAGTTCACGGCTTGCCCGTCCTTTGCGACGGTCGCAGCGACCTACGGCGATCGCGCTTGCCAGGTCTCGGGCGCGAAGCTCGACCAGAACCTCACTCTGACGAACGAGATCACTTGGGTGGTCGAAGGCCAGCTGGCAATCGGCGGCGACAACATCAATCCCTCGACCTTGCGCATCGAGCCGGGCACCCTGATCGTCAGCACCGGTGACACCTTCGACCACATCGCGATCCGTCGTGGCTCGAAAATCTTTGCCCAGGGCAACCAGAACAATCCGATCATCCTGACCAGCCCGAACGAACTACCGGGTTTCAGCGGCAATCCGGTGGCGAAGGAAGTTGGCGGCTTCGTGATCGCCGGCAACGCGCCCTCGAACTGCAACCCCAACTGCGTCGCCGAGTGGGACCCGAACCTCAGGTACGGCGGCACCAATGCCAGCGACGGCAGCGGCGTGGTGCGTTACATGCAGGTGCGTTACGCCGGCTACGTCTTCGCTGCGAACCGCGAGCTGAATTCCTTCACCTTCGCCGGGGTCGGCGCCGGCACCACGCTCGAATACTTGCAGTCCTACAAGGGCGGCGATGATGGCGTCGAGTACTTCGGTGGCAATGCCAACGTGCGCCATTTCGTCGACTCCTGCGGCGGCGACGATTCGATCGACTGGGACGAGGGCTACACCGGAAAAATGCAGTTCGCCCTGCTCAATCAGCGCGGCTGCACCGGCGAAGACCATGGTCTCGAACTCGCCAACAGCCCGACCAATTTTGACGCCACGCCGCGCGCCAAGGGCACGGTCGCGAACTTCACCGCGGTCGGCGGCCCGACCACCAGCCGCGACGGTTTCAATCTGAAAGAAGGCACCGGCGGCAACTTCTGGAATGGTGTGGTGGTGGGGTTCAAGCGCAGCTGCGTCCGCATCGAAGGCACCGCGACCACGACCGCTGCCGGTCCGGCGGCGACGCCCAATGGCACTTTGACGATCAACAACACCTTGATCAACTGTCCGACCAACTACAGCGTCGGCACCGGCGTTGACGCGGCCTACAGTCAGGCCTGGTTTACCGGTCAGGCCGGCAACCAGGCGATCGACCCGAGGCTCACCGGCTTCCTGCCGACCGCCGAATCCCCGATCTTCGGCAAGAACTTCACCCCGGCCAGCGACTGGTTCGTGCAGACCGACTACGCCGGTGCGTTCCGCAGCGCCGCCAGCAAGGACAACTGGACCCTGGGCTGGACCCACCGCGTCAACGATTGAAGCCTCGACGTCTACCGTCGATACTCGCGCCCGTCGGTTGACGGGCGCCATCGATACCGGAGGCCGGCGCAAGCTGGCCTCTTCATTAATAGCGGGTGGACGGGCCGCGCGGCGCGGCGGTCGCCCCTCGGTTCGAGTGGCTCAGGCGGCCGCGATTGCCAGCGTGGAAAACTCCGCCAGCACTTCCAGGCCGTTGCGCGGTGCCTGACGCGGGGTCCAGCGCGCACGCAGTTCCGCCGACATGCGTTGCACGTGTCCGGCATTGGCCTGCTTGGCTGCGGCGAACGTGGCGCGACCGGGGTCCGAGCAGAAGCGGTGCAGGTCGAAGAAGTAGCGTTCCTGGCCGTCGCTGAGAAAGCCGACGCAGGGCGGACCCGAATCGGCCGAGTCCAGTGCGCGGCCGCTGCGCATCTCGCGTTCCTGGCACAGGCGGCTCGCGCTTTCGGCCAGCCACACCAAGGGCTCGCCGACGTTCGCGGTGTCGAGGTCGGAGGCGACCTGCGCCAGTTCCACCGCGCGCACGACGTCCGGGTCGATGCGCCAGCCGGCGTGTTCGTTGTCGAGGATCAGCGCCAGTTTGGGTGCGAGCGCGCCGCCGCTGGCCATGGCATCGGCCGGGTTGTAGTCGTTCGCTGGCGGGGCCGGGCGGGCATCGAAGGTGGAGCCTGCGATCATCAGCTCCATCGCCAGGTACAGGCCGCGGTCGCGTTCGGGCTCGAAGCCGGCGATCGCGAGGATGCGGCGCGTTTCGGCGATGCTGGCGGCTTCGTTGTTGCCGATCGGATGACGGAAATCGATCGCTTCGCGCTGCCGCAGATCGTGGCAGGTCCCGAACAGCGACAGCGCCACCCAGTCGCTGCCGCCCATCGCGTCCAGCCCGACCTGATCCATCAGCCGGCCGAGGCGGCCGTCGAGCACTTCCAGCGCGTGGTTCTCGTTGTGGTAGTGGTGGAAATCCGTGCCCCAACTGCCGTGCCGGGTGCCGAAGCGCGCCAGGCCGAGGGTGAGGGCGCGTTCGGTGCGATCGAGTGCGGAAGCAAGGCCTTTGCCGAACGCCGTCAACAGGCGCTCGCGGCGCGCTGCCAGCAGCTCGGCGAAATCCGGACGATGCGCGCCGACCAGGCGCTGCGCACTGGCCACGTCGGGCAATTGCCGTTCCACCGCATCGGCGGGGAAAGATGTGGCCAAGCCGATGATCACGTCGGCAACGCTCCCATGTGGCCGTAACGGCCACCCCGGCCTGAGTATACGGCCGGGTGTGGGTGGCGCTATAGCCAGCCGCGCGCCGCGAACGACAGCGCCGGGCCGTCGCCGACGATGAAATGGTCGAGCACGCGGACCTCGATCAGCGCCAGTGCCTCGCTCAGACGACGGGTGATGGCGCGGTCGGCGGCGCTGGCTTCCGCGACCCCGCTGGGATGGTTGTGGCCGAAAATCACCGCCGCGGCGTTGTGCGCCAGGCACCGCCGCACCACCTCGCGCGGATGCACTTCGGCGCCATCCAGCCCGCCGCGGAACAGCTCCTCGAACGCAATCGTGCGATGCCTCGTATCGAGGAACAGGCAGGCAAAGACTTCGTGCGGATGACCCCGCAGGCGCGAGCGGAAGTAGTGCCCGGCGCGGGACGGATCGCTGAGTGCTTCGCCGCGATTGAGGTCTGCCGCGAGATGTCTTGTAGCCAGTTCCAGCGCCGCGAGCAGACGCGCGGTGCGTGCGGCACCCAGTCCGCGCTCGCGTTGCAGTGCGGCCGGTGGCTGCTCCAGCAGTGCGCGCAGGCCGCCATGACGTTGCAGCAGATCGCGACCGAGGTCGACCGCGTTCTGTCCGCGTAGACCGGAGCCGAGAAACACCGCCAACAGTTCGGCATCCGAAAGGCTGGCCGCGCCGCGCGCCAGCAATTTTTCGCGGGGTCGTTCGATGTCAGGCCAGTCACGGATGCTCATGGCCATAGAATCGTTCGTAGGGAAGATTGCCGCGATCGGGATAACCTTGTGTTTCCGGTAAGCTAAGCGCTGAAATTCGGCTAGGAAATTTCCTGTGGTGGCCGCTCCCGAGACGACTGCTCCTGTGGCGTGCAATGCATCCAACCCACGCATTCTGCTGGGGGTGAGTGGTGGCATCGCGGCCTACAAGGCGGCGGAACTTGTGCGCCGATTGCGCGAGCGCGGTGCCGAGGTGCGCGTGGTGATGACCGAGGGCGCGACCCACTTCGTCACTCCGCTCACCTTTCAAGCCCTGTCAGGCGAAGCGGTGCGCACCTCGCTCTGGGACGAGGCGGCGGAAGCCGCGATGGGCCATATCGAACTGGCGCGCTGGGCCACGCGGGTGGTGATCGCGCCGGCGTCGGCCGATGTGATCGCGCGTCTGGCGCAAGGCCAGGCCAACGATTTGCTGACCACATTGTGTCTCGCGACCGAAGCCCCGCTGACGCTCGCCCCGGCGATGAACCGGGTGATGTGGGCGCATCCGGCGGTGCAGGCGAATATCGCGACGCTCACCGCGCGCGGGGTGGACGTGCTCGGGCCAGGCTCGGGTGATCAGGCCTGCGGTGAAGTCGGCGCCGGGCGCATGTGGGAGGCCGAACAGATCGCACAGGCGGTGATGGTAGAGCGCGGCGGCGCACTTGCGGGCCGCCGCGTGCTGATCACCGCCGGCCCGACCTTCGAGGATCTCGACCCGGTGCGATACCTTGGCAATCGCAGCTCCGGGCGCATGGGTTTCGCGATTGCCGCGGCCGCACGCGCTCAGGGCGCGGAAGTAACGTTGGTCAGCGGCCCGGTCAATCTCGCCACGCCGGCCGGGGTGCGCCGCCTCGACGTGCGCAGCGCCGAACAGATGCGCGCCGCGGTGTTCGACGCGTTGCCCGGGCAGGAGCTGTTCATCGCCACCGCCGCGGTCGCGGACTTCCGCCCGCAGCAGCGTCGTGACAGCAAGATCAAGAAGACCGGCAGCGAGGCGATCAGCCTGGAGCTGGTGCTGAATCCCGATATCCTCGCCGAGGTCGCGTTGCAATCGCCGCGCCCCTTCGTGGTGGGCTTCGCGGCGGAAACCGACGACGTCGAGCGCTACGCGCGCGACAAGCTGGTACGCAAGAAGCTCGACATGATCGCGGCCAACCGTGTCGGTGCGGCGGATTGTGGTTTCGATTC
>JBKJTK010000281.1:0-5862 GCA_046590875.1 Chiayiivirga sp. | reverse complement strand
AGCGTCGACTCGTTCACGCGGTGGTTGGACGCGTCGGCCGGAGGTTGCTCGAGGCGCTGCGCTGATCCTTTTTGCCAGCAACCTCGGGCTCATGTCGATATCACGGTATCTCGCCATCCTCGAACACCCTTGATGCGCTGGCTGCACCAGAGCAAGATCGGCGGAGTTTTTCGACAGCTTCGTTAGGTTCGCAACCTCGCCTTCCAGTATCCCGGGCGCCGGGAATGGTGGGCAACTGCAACGACCGTGAGCGCTTCGCCGCGCTCAACGAACACGACGTCAAACTTGAATCGCTTCAGCGTAAACCTCCGCACGCCAAGGCCGTTGGGAACGTGCGGGTGAGGCGTCGAGGGGATGGTGTTGCTCTTCAGCAACGCCAGTGCCGCGTCGAGCTCGCGAACGAAGTCCTGCCCCAGTGAAATACGCTCGTCCGCATACCAGGCGGCAGCTTCCTCAGCTTCCTCCGCTGCGGCGGGGTGGAAGCGAACTTGCGTCACCGCGTGCGGCGCAGCCGCTCGCGGACCCGAAGCATCACGTCATCGCCGTCCACAAGTTCTATCGTGCCCGCATCGACCTCGGCCACCCGGCGTTCGATCGCCGCGGCCCATGCGTTCTCGACATCGGCATCCGGTGGCCCGTCGAGGCTCGCAAGCAGCTCGTGTGCAAGCTCGGCTCGGTCTTCCACTGGGAGGCCAAGTACCGTGTCTCGCAGCTGTTGTAGCAACGCGCTAGCCACGGCCTAGTCCAGTCCGACGATCAGTGCGCGCTAGCTTAGCGCACCCAACTACGTGTTGCAGCGGCCTGCGGATGAGGCGGTATCGCGGTATCGTTACGCATCGGCCGCGCGGTCGCTGAACACGGTGTTGAGGCTGTAGAAAAAGCCCTTCGCGAACACGGCCGCCTGCCGCGATGACCGCACGAACGAGCGACGCGAGGTGATGCGTCTGTGACAACGGCGTCGCCCGGTTCCATCTGCGCTTGCAGCGACACCGGCAGCAACCTCGGGCTCATGTCGATATGGCGGTATCTCGCCACCCTCGATCACCCTTGATGCCCTCGCTGCATCAGAGCAAGTTTGGCGGAGTTTTTCTACAGCTTCGTTAGCGCCC
Organism: Chiayiivirga sp.; assembly: GCA_046590875.1. Lineage (GTDB taxonomy): Bacteria > Pseudomonadota > Gammaproteobacteria > Xanthomonadales > Xanthomonadaceae > JALCLA01. The sequence continues at coordinate 4,753 of JBKJTK010000281.1, read as the reverse complement.
TGTACTGCCCCGTTCTATACTCCGAGCATGAGCCAGACAAGACCCGACTTCCTTAGCTTGTCCGTCGCTGAGCGTATCCAGCTTGCTGAGGACATCTGGGACAGCATTGCCACCGAAAGTCCCGAGTCCGCAGCGCTTAGCGCGCTGCAACTTCAGGAACTCCAAGTTCGGCTGGATGCCCACGAGCAAGATCCAACGTCAGCTCTTCCTTGGGATGAGGTCAGAGCTGAGTTGTTCCAGCGCAGCCACTAATGCGCATTCTCTTCCGGCCTGAAGCTCGGGCTGAAGTGCTGGAAGCGCAGAGTTGGTACGAATCACGCGCTGTTGGCCTTGGCCTGGAGTTTGCTCGGGTCGTTGATGCGGCAGTTTCGTCAGCTTCGCGCAACCCAGAAGCATTTGCATCCGTGGCCGGTGCTTGTCGCCGCGCTCTGCTCCGCAAGTTTCCGTTCTCGCTCGTCTTCAGATTCCGCGGGGACGAACTTTTAGTGATTGCAGTCTTTCATCATCGCCGCAATCCATCAGAGTTGACTGAACGAGCTGGGCGCTAACAATTCAAGCGTTGAGGCTGTAGAAAAGCCCTTCGCGAACGAGGTCGCCTGCCGCGATGACCGTACGAACGAGTTACGCGAGGTGATGCGTCTGCGACGACGGCGTCGATGCGTGGGTTCGTGATCGTGCGAGGTGCGTGGCGAGGCCTGGCCGCGATCGAACGCGCTTTGCCGTCCAAACTCATGCCGCCTTTCGATGATTCGCCAGCTTTTCGATGTTGTGCGCCAGCGCGAACAGCTTCCATTCTGAGAGCTTTCGCCTTCAGCCTGGCTCAACGAAGCCGTGTGGCGACGCGGGAGGAGTCCGTTCGATCGTTCAAGGACAGGCTTGCCCTGTCCTGAGCCTATCGAGAGAGGGAGGGGGTAGTGTCGGCCGTGTCATCCACCCAACCAGCCACCCGCCAAACGCGCCACCGAGCGTCATCGCCAGCAAACCCAACGTGCTGCGCGTGGCAGCGATCAATACCGGCGGTGGCGTTAAGGCGTCGACTATCCGGATGGCCACGATCAGGCCCACCCAACCGGCGAGGACAAACAGTGCGCCACGCCAACTCGGTGCGCGGCGCGCAACGAGCGCGGCCATCGGCAATGCAAGCCCCAGCGCCAAGACCACGACAACGGCATACAGCGGGCCGAAGCCGATCAGGTCCTGCACCGTGGTCAGTAGCCGCAGTTCCAACGGCACGTCCGCACCAAGCGCTTGCAGTTCCTGCAGGTTGAACTGGGTCTGCACGACCGCGCCCCAACTGGTGGCCGTGAGCACGGCGGCGAGGAAGGCCATCGCGCGTTGGCGCACACTCGTTCGCATCTCCACCTCCGCCGTATCGCCATCGTAGCCCGGGCAGAGCGCAGCGCACCCGGGACGCAGTTCACTGCGGTAGGCTAACCCGGGCGCCATCAATGCGCCCTGCCTGAGTGTTCTTGCGCGAAAGTGGAGTCGAACCATGGATCGGCGTCTCTGGCCCTGGCTGCTGGCCTTCGGAATGCAAGCGGTGTCCGCTGCGCCCGATTACCGCATCGAGACCGTCGCGAACGGCCTCGATCATCCTTGGTCGCTGGCGTTCCTGCCCGACGGCGCGATGCTGGTGACCGAGCGTGTCGGGCGACTGCGTGTGATCGAACAAGGAACCTTGCGGGAAGCGCCCGTCGCGGGCGTGCCGGCGGTATTCGCGTCCGGCCAGGCGGGACTGTTCGAGGTCTTGCCCGATCCGGAGTTCGCCAGCAACCGCATGCTCTACCTGTCGTACGCGCACGGCGACGATGGCGCGAACGGGCTGCGCGTGGTCCGTGCGCGTTTCGACGGCAGGCAACTGAGCGACGTGGCGCCGATCTTCAGCGCGCACCCACTGAAGCGGGGCGATGCACACTACGGTGCGCGCATGGCCTGGCTGCCAGATGCGACGCTGGTGATCGGTGTCGGCGATGCTTTCATCCATCGCGAAGCCGCGCAAAAGCTCGATTCCCACTTGGGAAAGATCGTGCGGATCACGCGAGAGGGTTCGGCCCCATCGGACAATCCGTTTGTCGGGCGTCAGGGCGCGTTGCCGGAAATCTACAGCCTCGGTCACCGCAATCCGCAGGCATTGCTGTTCGATCGCGAGAACGGTGCCCTGTACGAACACGAGCATGGCCCGCGCGGTGGCGACGAACTCAATCGCATCGAGGCGGGGGAAAACTATGGCTGGCCCTTGATCACGCACGGCATCGATTACACCGGCGCACGCATTTCCCCGTGGACCGAACGCGATGGGCTGGAGCAACCGCTGCTGCACTGGACGCCATCGATCGCGCCCGCCGGTATGACCTTGTATCGCGGCGCGCTGTTTCCGGCCTGGCGCGACAGCCTGTTCGTCGCGGCGCTGGCGGAAAAATCGGTGCGGCGCGTGCCGATGACGGACGGCGTGCCGGGCGCGCAGGAAATCCTTTTCACCGAGCTCGACGAACGGTTTCGCGACGTGCGCGAAGGTCCCGACGGGGCGCTGTATCTGTTGACGGACAGCGCCGAGGGCCGCGTGCTGCGCGTGGTGCCGGCACAGTGAACCGGGACGCGTTGCCGGTTGCCCTGGCCTGCGAGCGCAACCGCGATCCGATCCTCGCCGTGCTGCGCACGCACTTTTCCCAGCGTCGGCAAGTGCTGGAGATCGGCAGCGGCACCGGCCAGCACGCGGTGCATTTCGCCGCGGCGTTGCCGCACCTCGTCTGGCAATGCACTGACCGGGCGCAACACCTTCCCGGCATCCGTGCCTGGCTTGACGAGGCCGCGCTGTCGAACACCCCCGCGCCACTTAGGCTGGACGTGCTCGGCAACGACTGGCCCCCGCGTGGCTTCGACGCCGGCTTCAGCGCCAACACCCTGCACATCATGGGCTGGCCCGAAGTCGAGGCGATGTTCGCCGGCCTCGACGGCAGTCTCGAAACCGAAGCGACCCTGGTCATCTACGGTCCGTTCAAACGCGATGGCGCCCACACCAGCACCAGCAACGCCGCGTTCGACGCCGACCTGCGAAGACAGGATCCGAAGATGGGCGTGCGCGACCGCGAAGCCGTGCACGCGCTGGCAGCGAGCATCGGCTTCGTGCTGCTCGCCGAGATTGCGATGCCCGCGAACAACGTCTGCCTGGTATGGCAGCGGGGCGACGGATGAGCGCGAAGACAACATGAAAGTTCAAGGCGGGACCGGTTGCGGTGCGTTGGCGCGGGGGGATCCCGGTTGGCCCCGCGAGCGCGCCAGCTGTCGCGCCGATAAATCCCCCGGCGCCACCGGGCTTCCATTCAGCCCCGATTGAGTGCCTTGGACCCAGCATGCACCCCTAACGCCAATCTCTGGCGTTGGAGAGAATCAAATGAATCGTCTTTTTGGCATCGCGACTGCGCTGGCGCTCGCCTCCGCGTCCGGAATCGCGGCGGCGGCGGACGGCAACGTCGACGGCGACGTCGGTTATCAGAAGCATGGTTATGACAACCGCTACGATGATCGGTATGACAGCCGCTACGACAATGGCGGCTACTCCGACTACCGCGGTGGGCACGGCGATTCGGCGGCGCCTGTGGTCGGCGCGATCATTGGCGGCCTGATCGGTAACCAGTTCGGCAGCGGCCACGGACGCACGGCGGCGACCGTCGCAGGTGCGGCGCTCGGATATTCCGTGGGGCGCGATTCTGGCCGGGGCTACTACGGCGGAAATGGTTACTACGGCGGCAACGATTACTACGGCGGCAATGGGTACGACGGCGGCAACGGTTACTACGGCGGCAATGGTTACAACGACGGCCACGGCTATGGCTCGGGTTACGGCTACCGCGACAACTACGGCGGAGGCTATGGTTATGGCTCACGCCCGGGGTATGGCTACGGTCAGGGTGTGGTCGTCTCGGTGGGGTACCGCGGCGGACGCGGTCGGCACGGCTACGGCTACGGACACGGCCACCATCGCGGCCACCACGGTCAGTGCCACCACTGAGTCCTGACGCAACCGGAGGCCGCTGCGGAGCGGTGCGCCTCCGAATGCAGTGAAGCGAGGGGCCCATCGGGCCCCTCGTCTGTTATGTCGCTACGAGAACCGCGCTCGGTCACCTTGGGTGAGCAAGCCCAAACAGCGCTCGGCAGGCCGCGCCACACGCGTCGTGCGATCCGTGGCCCGAATTTTTCTCAGGCGATGTGCAGAAACAGCGCGCCGTAGGCGGGCAGATGCACGCGGCCGGATGCCAGCTCACCGGAGACCAGTCCGTGACCATTGAGCATCGAAGCCGTGGCCGGCAAACGAGCGTCGAACTCGGTCGCGTCCACTGCGGTATTGAAGTACGCGCGGATCGTCACCCCGTCGAGGTGGCGTTCGAAGCCCAGCACCGGTTCCTCCCCCGGCAGCATCCGCACTTCGCCCAGCACCAGGGCCGCGTGCTGCTTGCGCCAGCGCAGGAAGTGGCGGAAGCGTTGTAGCGGAGATTCGGTTTCGCGTTCCTGCTGCGCGACGCTGCGGTGACGATGCGCATCGGGCACCGGCAGCCAGGGCGAGACGCGCGAGAACCCGCCATGCGTTGCATCGGTCCAGGGCATCGGCGTGCGGCAGCCATCGCGACCCTTGAAGCTTGGCCAGAACGCGATGCCGTAAGGGTCCTGCAATAGGTCGTAGGGTAATTCGGCTTCGGTCAGGCCCAGCTCTTCGCCCTGGAACACGCAGACCGAGCCGCGCAGCGAGCAGGCCAGC
>JBKJTK010000270.1:0-11917 GCA_046590875.1 Chiayiivirga sp. | reverse complement strand
CCGCCTCGGACGGCGGAAGGACGCGCGGTGGCGAACGGATACGTTAGGCCCGTGATGGCGCTGCGTCAATGCTGTCCGATTTGTTTTTGGCGTGTACGATCGACGCATGTCCCGAGTCCTCGCCCGCATCGAACGCATTCCCAGACTTAGCCGTTTCGGCTGGCTGATGGGGCTGTATGCGGAAAATTTCACCCTCCTGACGCGACTGTTCGAGCCTGCCGATCTCGCGCCGGGCCACTATGTGTCCTGTATCGACGATGGCCTCGACCTGCACGTCGCCGTGCTTGGCCAGCATCCGTACACCACCGAGTTGCGCTTGACCTACGCGCTTCAGGATCCCGTGACCGGCGAGCCGGATCCATCGGCCTTTCTGCGTTTGTACAGCGATGCACGCCAGGCGGAGGCGACGCATTGCTACGTGGGGCGCCGCTGGCAGGACGTCATCGGCATGTATCCGCCGCCGGCAGAAGTGCTGGACCACCGAATGCGCGTCAATACGTTCCTGGGCAAATGGCTGCAGTACCTCGCCGAGCGCGGCCACGGGGTGGCGACGCTGCACGCGGTGACCGAAGCCGCGGCATGGAATTTTTTGCTCCCCGCAAAAGAAACGGCCCGCAAGGCGGGCCGCGATTGAAGATGACAGGCCCGGGACAAAGGCCTAAAACAAAGTGCTGCGAATGACGCACGTAAATGGCGTCCCCAAGGGGATTCGAACCCCTGTCGCTACCGTGAAAGGGTAATGTCCTAGGCCTCTAGACGATGGGGACGTGTTGCGTGCCAGCGTACTGATTGGTGGAGCCAGCCGGGATCGAACCGGCGACCTCTACAATGCCATTGTAGCGCTCTCCCAGCTGAGCTATGGCCCCACGTGCCGGAAAGACGCGGATTGTAGAGATCGGCTGCGGGTCGCGTCAAGCAGCGGGCCGTCGGGGACGGTCGACATCGTGCCCGCTGGCGGGCATCAACTCCAGCGTGGCACGCGAGTGACCCTGTTCGGCGAGGTATTCCAGCCACTTGTTGAGGAACGCGTTCATCTGCAGGCGGTGTGCCAGCACGCTGCGCGGCGACGGACGCAAACCCAGCGCGTCCTGCCAGCGCTGCCCCACGTAGCAATGCGTGGCTTCAACCTGGCGCGCATCGCGATAAAGCCGCAGGAATGCAGATGGATCCGGCTGGCCGGTGACGGGATCGGACAGTTCGTACGTCAAGCGCAGTTCGATCGTGTAGGGATGGCGTTCGATGATGTCCAGGCGCAGGTCCAGGCCATCGTCGATGCTCGATCGATACCGATCGCCGCGGAGTTGATCAGGCTGGAACATGCGCTGCAGCCGCAGGTGATTTTCGCCGTACAGCCCCATCAGATAACCGAAACGGTTCGGTCGGTAAATGCGTGGCTTGAGGGCGAGCGTTTGCGACATGACTGGATCATACGCACCGCGCTCCGCGGCGAATAGACGCGACAAACCATCGCTCAGAACATATGCTTGTTTATCCCGAGGCCGGAAAGCACCTTGCTCGCGATTTCCTCGATCGAGGTGTGGGTGGTGCTCAGCGACGGAATGTTCTCCTGCCGGAACAACGCCTCGGCGATTGCCACTTCCTGCCGGCACTGCTCCAGCTTCGCGTAGCGGCTGCCCGGGCGCCGTGCCTCGCGCACCTGCTGCAGGCGCACCGGATCGATGGTGAGTGCATAAAGCTTGCGCCGATGCGCGCGCAGGCGCTTCGGCAATTCGCGCCCTTCGAGGTCTTCCTCGGTCAGCGGATAATTCGCCGCGCGCACCCCGAAGTGGAGTGCCAGATACAGGCAGGTCGGTGTCTTGCCCGAACGCGACACGCCGATCAGGATCACATCGGCATCGTCGTAGTTCACGTCCACGCCGTCGTCGTGCGAGAGCGCGTAGTTGGTGGCGTTGATACGCGCCTCGTACTCGGCGAAGTTCACCATGCCGTGCGCCTGGCCGACCTTGGATTCGCGCGCCACACCGAGTTCCGCTTCCAGTGGACCGATGAAGGGCGCGAACACATCCATCATCAACGCCCCACTCTCGGCCAACTCAGCGGTCAGCGCCCCGTCTACCACCGTGTTCACCACGATCGGACGCGTGCCGGTGCGCGTGCCGGCTTCCCGGATGCGCTCCACGGCGTGTCGGGCTTTCTCCAGCGTGTCGACGAACGGAATGCGCTGCGTATCGAACGCGACACCACCGAACTGGGTGAGCACACTATGACCGATGGTTTCGGCGGTGATGCCGGTGCCGTCGGAGATGTAGAAAACCGGTCTGCGTGCGCTCATGCGCTGGCCTATCCTGAGCCCGTCGAGGGGCCTCGCTGCGGGACGGCAGTTTAAGACAGCGCCATCGCGTGTGGGGATTAGAAGGTTCACTCAGTCGTCGAGCTTGTATCGACGCGGTCCGGCCCGCAAAATATTGCACCGCGTCAAAGCCCCTGCCCCGCGCCAACTCCGGTTCGGCGGGGTCCGCCGTGTTCTCCGGGAGTTCCTGCTTGAATCCTCACGTACTGTGGTTGCATGCGTTGCGCCTGTCCGATCTGGCGCAAGTGGGCGGCAAGAATTCCTCGCTTGGCGAGATGATCGGTAACCTCAGCAAACTCGGCGTTTCGGTGCCGGGCGGCTTCGCCACGACCGCCGACGCGTTCCGTGAGTTCATCGCGCACAACGATCTGTCCAAGCGCATCTTCGACAAGCTCGCAACGCTGGATGTGGAAGACGTCGACGCGCTGGTGAAGGCCGGTGGAGAAATTCGCGCGTGGGTGATCGAGGCCCCGCTGCAGCCGACGCTGGATGCCGCGATTCGCGACGCCTATCGCAAGCTGTGCGATGAGGCGGGCGCGCCGGACATCGCGGTCGCCGTGCGTTCCTCGGCCACCGCTGAGGATCTGCCTGACGCCAGCTTCGCCGGCCAGCAGGAAACCTTCCTCAACGTCACCGGCGAGGTCGACGTGGTGCGCAAAGTGAAGGAAGTTTTCGCCTCGCTTTATAACGACCGCGCGATCGCGTATCGGGTGCATCACGGTTTCAAGCACGAGGACGTGTTTCTTTCCGCCGGCGTGCAGCTGATGGTGCGATCCGATATCGGCGTCGCGGGGGTACTTTTCACGCTCGATACCGAGTCCGGTTTTCGCGACGTGGTGTTCGTCACTGCAAGCTATGGCCTGGGCGAAACCGTGGTGCAAGGCGCTGTGAACCCAGACGAGTTCTACGTCTACAAGCCCACGCTGCGCCAGGGCAAGCCCGCGATCCTGCGCCGCACGCTGGGATCCAAGCAGATTCGCATGGTGTATTCCGACCACCCCGGGGAGCGCGTGCGCAACGAAGACACGCCCGCAGCGTTGCGCCGTCAATTCTCGCTCAGCGATGCCGACGTGCAGGAACTGGCGAAGCAGTCACTGGTGATCGAGCAGCATTACGGTCGCCCGATGGACATCGAGTGGGCCAAGGACGGCAACACCGGCAAGCTTTACATCGTGCAGGCGCGACCGGAAACGGTGAAGTCGCGTGCGCGCACGACCCAGATCGAGCGCTATCACCTTTCAGGCCGCGGACCGGTGCTGAGCGAAGGGCGCGCGATCGGGCAGAAGATCGGCACTGGCGTCGCGCGAGTGGTGCGCAACCTCGCGGAAATGAGCAAGTTCCAGGCCGGCGACGTGTTGGTCGCCGACATGACCGATCCCGATTGGGAGCCGATCATGAAACGCGCTGCTGCGATCGTCACCAACCGCGGTGGTCGCACTTGTCACGCCGCGATCATCGCGCGCGAGTTGGGCGTACCGGCCGTGGTCGGCACCGGGGATGCGATGCGCAAGGTGCGCGACGGCGTGGAAGTCACGGTGAGCTGCAGCGAGGGCGACACCGGTTTCATCTACGAGGGCAAGCTTGGTTTCGAGGTCATCACGACCGACCTCGAACACATGCCGCCGGCCCCGCTCAAGATCATGATGAATGTCGGCAACCCGGAGCGCGCCTTTGATTTCGCGCAATTGCCCCACCAGGGTATCGGGCTGGCACGCCTGGAGTTCGTGATCGCGCGCCAGATTGGTGTTCATCCAAGAGCGTTGCTCGAATACGAACAGCAACCGGCCGATATCAAGGCGAAGATCGACGAATTGATTTCCGGGTACTCCGATCCGGTCAACTACTACGTCGAGCGACTGGTCGAAGGCATCGCTACGCTCACCGCCGCGTTCGCGCCGCATGCGGTGATCGTGCGTCTGTCGGATTTCAAATCGAACGAATACGCCAACCTGCTCGGCGGCAGCCAGTACGAGCCGCATGAAGAGAATCCGATGATCGGTTTCCGCGGCGCGTCGCGTTACGTGCATCCGTCGTTCAAGGATTGCTTCGCGCTCGAGTGTCGTGCAGTGAAGAAAGTGCGCGACGAAATGGGCCTGACCAATTGCTGGGTCATGATCCCGTTCGTTCGTACCGTGGGCGAGGCGCAGCAGGTGATCAACACCCTCGAAGCGAACGGCCTGGTGCGCGGCGTCAACGGCCTGAAGCTGATCATGATGTGCGAAGTGCCGTCGAACGCGTTGCTGGCGGACGAATTCCTCGAACTGTTTGACGGATTCTCGATCGGTTCAAACGACCTTACCCAGCTCACGCTCGGGCTGGATCGCGATTCCGGCATCGTCGCGCACTTGTTCGATGAACGTGACCCAGCGGTGAAAAAACTGCTCTCGATGGCGATCGTCGCGGCCAAGGCCAAGGGCAAGTACATCGGCATCTGCGGCCAGGGTCCGAGCGATCACCCGGATCTGGCCGAGTGGCTGATGCAGCAGGGCATCGAATCGGTGTCGCTGAATCCAGACACCGTGGTTGATACTTGGTTGCGTCTCGCGCGGCTGAAATCGCAATAGCACTACCGTTAGGAGCTATCGACGGCGCTTGGACCGCAAATCGTGAACCACGTCACACTATTTTGACTTCCCTGGTGGCTTGGCGTAGCGTTTTGGGGGCCGGTATTCGTCCGGTCACCAGTCATCTTGGGGAAGTCCATGAGATATTTTGCAACGTTACTTGCGGCGCTGTTGATACTCGCCGCGAACGGGGTCAGTGCACAGAGTGATCGCGCCTATACCGAAGGCTCGGTGCTGCAGGTCACGTCGATTCGAGTTCATGACGGTCAATGGGACAACTATCTCGCTTACCTGAAAGCCGACTACAAGCCGATCATGGAAGAACAGAAGAAAGCCGGCATCATTCTGAACTATTCGGTACATTCGGCTCAGGCGCGCACCCCCAGCGATCCGAACCTTTATCTGGTGATCGAGTATCCCAACATGGCGAGCTTCGATGGTTTGATGGATAAGACCGAGCCGCTGGCGCAAAAAATCACGGGACAGGATCGCGCCGCGGGCCAGAAGGCGTCGGCCGGTCGTGCAATGATGCGAGAGATCCTGGGCTCCGAACGCATTCGTGAGTTGAAACTGAAGTAAAGCAACTCCGTTGCGGATTCCGCGTACCGAGACCGGCTGCGGAATCCGCAACTTCTTGTCAGCTGCAAACCCGATTGCGTCCCGCATCCTTGGCTTCGTATAGCTTGGCGTCAGCACGGCTGATCATTTTTTCATGATGGGTCAGGCCGGTCTGGTCGGCCACGCCGATGCTGATGGTGAGACGCTGGCCTGGCGCGAAACCGCTGCAGTCATATCCCTCGACCGCAAGTCGCAAGCGCTCGCAAACGCGCTGTGCTTCGTCGCGCGCCGTTTCGGGAAACAACAGCGCGAATTCCTCCCCGCCCCAACGCGCCGTCACGTCCATGCTGCGGCAGGTGTTGCGGATCAAGCCGGCAACCGCGCGCAAGGCTTCGTCCCCGGCCGCGTGCGAGTAGTTGTCGTTGACCGCCTTGAAATGGTCCAGGTCGCACAACGCCATCGACAAGGGCTTTCCATTGCGTTGCGCTCGGGCGAATTCGCGCGTCAGGGCTTCGTCGAATGAGCGGCGGTTGACCAGTCCGGTGAGCGCGTCTTCTCGCGCCTGGCGCTCGAACGCCTCGGATTGATGCTGCAGGCGTTCGAGTAGCAACGATTTGTCGAGGTCCGCGGTCGTCAGGCGCTCGGTCTGCGCGCGCAAATCTGCGGTACTGCGCTCCACGATTTCATGTAGCCGCCGTTGTGCGTGTTCCAGCTGGAAGATACGCCAGCGGTAGATGGCGTAGACCAGTGTCAGCAAGCCCAACGCAAGCAGCAGCCAGAATTCGCGACGCTGCATCAGTTGCGGTTCGATCCGGAACGCCATGCGCGCCTCCTTCTCGCTCCAGATGCCGTCGGGATTGGCCGCCGTGACGCGAAACACATAGTTCCCCGGCGCCAGGTTGGTGAACTGCGCGAATCGTGATGTGCCCCGCTCCACCCATTCCTCGTCGAAGCCGTCGAGGCGATAGCGGTAACGCAGCTTTTGCGGCATTAGATAACTGAGTCCCGCGAAATGCAGTTCGAGCTTTCGCGTCCCGGGCGGCAGGAGCATCGAACCGCGCAGCGGCAGGCTGCGATCGTCGACAAGCACGTCCTCGATGACAATCGGCGGAGACTCACGAGAGAAATCGCTGAGCTTGCGCGGGTCGGTCATCGTCAGGCCCTTGGCGGTGCCGAACCAGAGTCGGCCATCGTCGGTCTGCCATGCCACGGGGCCGGCACCGCCATTGTTCTGGGCGCTGACCATGCCGTCGCCCTCGCCGTAGACCTCGACCGTGATGCGTGGCTGCAGTCCATCGGCCACCGCATCGATCTCGCTGCGAGGGGCGCGCAGAATGCCACGGTTGGAAGTCATCCAGAATTGGTCGTCGGCGTCGGCCAACACCTGGAAGATGGTGTCTACCGGCAATCCCTGGCGGTGGCCGATCAGCCGCATCTGGTCATCGCGGAAACGAACCAGGCCACGATCGGTCGCCAACCACAGGGTGCCGTCCGCGGACTCGTGGAAGCCGAATACGTCTTGCGCATTGTCCATCTGCGCCAAGCTGTGGGCTCGCACGCGATTGTTCTGCACCTCGGCGAGTCCGTTTGCGGTGCCGGCCCAGACACGGCCGCGTTGGTCTTCATGCAAGGAGATGATGAAATCGCGCGGCAGCCCGTCGGCCGTGGTGAGATTGCGCAGCCTCTTGCCATCGAAGCGTCCGAGGCCGCGCGTGGTGCCGATCCAAAGGGTGCCGTCGCGCGCTTCCAGCAACGCGCGTACCTGATTGCCGACCATTCCGTCCTTGCTGCCCAGTACCTGCTGCACGCCATCCTTCCAACGCAGCGCGCCATTGCTGTAAGTGCCGACCCAGAGCGAACCATCGCGCGCATTGGCAAGACTCAGGATCGAATCACCGGGCAAGCCGTCGGCCCGGGTGAGCGCGCCAAACTTGCCGTCTCGACGAAACCCCAACCCGCGGCTGGTGCCGATCCACAGCGTTCCTTGCGAGTCGGCCAGCACGGTACGCACATAGTCGTCGGGCAAGCCATGCTCGGTGGTAACCGTAGTGAACGGAGCATCGCGCAATCGCAGGAGACCACCATTCGTGCCGATCCACACACTGCCCTCGCGATCCTGGAACAGCGCAGACACTCGATTGTTTGGCAGGCCGCGCAGGCTGCTTAACTGTTCGACGCCATGCTCACTGTAGCGATAGAGCCCTCCATTGACGGTGCCCAGCCACAGGGAGCCGTCACGATCGGGCAGCAATCGGATGACGTTGTCATTGGGCAATGCCGGATCGAACTGCACGAAGCGGTCACCCTCGCGCCGATAGACGCCGCGTTCGGTGCCGACAAATAGCGCGCCCTGCGTGTTGGCCGCAATGCTGAAAGCCTGGCCGGGCGGCAGCCCTTCCGCCGTGCCGAAGGCGCGGAAACGCTTGCCATCGAACTTCGCAAGACCTTCGGCGGTCGCCCCCCAGATGGTCCCTACGCTGTCCTCTGCGAGTTGGTACAACACCTCGCTGGGCAAGCCGCCGTCGCGGTTGAAATGCACCACCGTGCTTCCGTCGACGCGACTGATCCCCGCGCTTTCGGTCGCGACCCAGAGACGACCCCGGGAATCTTCCAGCAGGTCCATGATCTCGTCTTGCGCCAGGCCGTCCGCGCGCGTGATCGTCGACCAGACACCGTCGCGATAGCGGCTCACACCGCCGCGCGAAGTACCGAGCCACAAGGTCCCGGAGGCTCCCAGACGAAGCGCTCGCATGCCGTTGTCGCGGAGTTCGGGCACGCTATTGCGGTCAAAGATGCGGAACTCGCGTCCGTTATAACGCGCCACGCCTTCCCAAGTCGCGAACCAGAGATAGCCGTCCGGCGTCTGCACCACGTTGTGCACGAGGTTGTGCGGCAAACCGTCGCGGGTGGTCCAGGTTTCCTTGAAATAGGCGTCGAGCGGCTTGACGTTATGTTCGGCGTGCACGAGGCGCAGGCAACACAACAGGCACAGCGCGGTCCAGCGTGGCAGCACACTGCGACTTTGCGATGGTGCAGGGATCGCGCGATCCCTCACCCGCGACTCCCCTGTGAGCCGTCAGCCGGAACCGGAGCCCGCCAGCGGCCCCATGAAACGTCGGTAATAGCGTAACTCTTCCACCGATTCGCGGATATCCGAAAGTGCGGTGTGCGCCGAGGCCTTCGTCAGCCCTTTCGCGATCTCCGGAGCCCAGCGCCGCGCCAGTTCCTTGACGGTGGACACGTCCAGATTGCGGTAGTGGAAGTAGCGCTCCAGGCGCGGCATGCAGCGCACCAGGAAACGCCGATCCTGGCAGATGGAATTGCCGCAGATCGGCGATTTGCCCGCTGGCACCCACTTGACGAGAAACTCAATCGTCAACGCTTCGGCGACGCCCATGTCGTGAGTGGAGTCGAGCACCCGTCGCCACAACCCGGATTTGGAGTGCTGGTTGCGATTCCAGTCGTCCATCGCTTCGAGTCTTTCGAGCGGATGCCGAATGGCGAGCTCGGGGCCTTCCGCAAGAATGTTGAGGTTCTGGTCGGTGACCAGGGTCGCGATCTCGATGACGCTGTCGCTGTCCGGATCGAGTCCCGTCATCTCCAGATCGATCCAGATCAGGTTGTTTTCGTTCGTAATCGCGGGCGGTTGGATCATGCGGAAAGTCTATCAGCGCGCGCGCGCCGCTTGCCGCTTGCGGCGGAAATACTCGCTCAGCCGCTGTCCGGCCTCCTCGCCGAGCACGCCGGCGACAATTTCGATGCGATGGTTGTGCAACGAAGACCCGAGCAGATCAAATACGCTGCCGGCCGCGCCGGTTTTGGCATCGGGCGCGCCGAAAACCACTCTCTGCACGCGCGTATGCACCAGCGCCATGGCGCACATCGCGCAAGGTTCGAGCGTAACGTAGAGCGTTGTACCGGGTAGCCGGTAGTTCTGAATTGCCTTCCCCGCCGCTCTCAACGCCACGATCTCGGCATGCGCGCTCGGATCATGGTCGCTGATGGTGCGGTTGAAGCCTTCGCCCAGCACCTCGCCCGTGGCCGAGATCAGCACCGCACCGACCGGGATTTCGTTGTGTACCCGTTCGGCTCGTTCGGCCAGGTCGAGCGCGTGCCGCATCCAGATTTCGTCGTCGATCACTCCCATTCGATGGTGGCCGGCGGCTTTCCCGAGATGTCGTACACCACGCGCGAGATGCCGCGCAGTTCGTTGATGATGCGGTTCGACACGGTGCCAAGCAGTTCATAAGGCAGATGCGCCCAGTGCGCGGTCATGAAGTCGATAGTCTCCACCGCGCGCAATGCGATCACCCATTCGTAGGCGCGCGCGTCACCAACCACGCCGACGGACTTCACCGGCAGGAACACCGCAAACGCTTGCGAGGTCTTGTCGTACCACCCCGACTTGCGCAATTCTTCGATGAAGATCGCATCAGCGCGCGCCAGCAACTCGGCGAACTCGGCTTTCACTTCGCCCAGGATGCGCACACCCAGACCCGGCCCCGGGAAGGGATGCCGATACACCATTTCGCGTGGCAGACCGAGTTCAACGCCGATGCGGCGCACCTCGTCCTTGAATAGTTCGCGCAGAGGTTCCACCAGCCCGAGCTTCATGTGTTCGGGCAGACCACCAACGTTATGGTGGCTCTTGATCACGTGCGCTTTGCCGGTCTTGCTGCCGGCGGACTCGATCACGTCGGGGTAAATCGTGCCCTGCGCCAGCCACTTCACGTTGCGGAGCTTCGCGGCTTCTTCCTCGAAAATTTCGACGAACAGCCGTCCGATGATCTTGCGCTTGGCTTCTGGATCGGCGACGCCGGCAAGCGCCGCGAAATAGCGCGCTGCGGCGTTGACGCGGACCACCTTGACGCCTATCCCATTCTTTTCAGATTCGGCGGCGAACATCGCCATCACCTGGTCGCCTTCCTGCCAGCGCAGCAGGCCGGTGTCCACGAAGACGCAGGTGAGCTTGTCGCCGATCGCGCGATGCAGCAATGCGGCGACGACGGAGGAGTCCACGCCACCCGAAAGTCCGAGCAACACTTCGTCGTCGCCGACTTTCGCGCGCACCTGCGCGATCTGGTCCTCGATGATGTTCGCCGCCGTCCAGAGGGGTTGGCAGCCGCAGATATCGAGCGCGAAACGGCGCAACAGCGCTTCGCCCGACTTGGTGTGCGTGACCTCGGGATGGAACTGGACGCCGTACCAGCCGCGTTGTTCGTCGGCCATTGCCACGATCGCGACACTCTGGGTGCGCGCTGTGATGTTGAAGCCGTCGGGCAACGCGGTGACGCGGTCACCGTGGCTCATCCACACATCGAGCCGTGGTGGCGAGGCGGCGCGATCCTTCAGTCCATCGAGCAGACGGCAAGCGGCGCTTACTTCGACTTCCGCGTAACCGAACTCACGGTGGTGATCGCCTTCGACCTGGCCGCCCAACTGCATCGCCATGGTTTGCATGCCGTAGCAGATACCGAGCAATGGCACGCCGGCGTCAAACACGGGCTGAGGTGCGCGCGGCGAATTCGCCTCGGTGGTGGATTCTGGCCCGCCGGAAAGAATGATGCCCTTCGCGCCCCAGGCCGCGATTTCGGCCGGATCGTGATCCCAGGCCCAGATCTCGCAGTAGACCCCGATCTCGCGGAGGCGACGCGCGATCAGTTGGGTGTACTGCGCGCCGAAATCGAGGATCAGGATCTTGTCGGTGTGGATGTTTTGCATCGTGACTCGGGCATTGAAACTCAAAAACCATATGTCCGCGAATTAACGCGAATTAACGCGAATGAAGAGAAAAAGAAAACGCTCAATTTGCGTTCTTTGCGTTCTTTGCGTTCATTTGCGGACTGTTGTTCTTCGGAATCCAAGTCTGGATCACCCCATCCGATAGTTCGGCGGCTCTTTTGTGATCTGCACATCGTGCACATGCGCTTCGCGCGTGCCGGCATTGGTGACGCGAACGAACATGGGCTTGGTGCGCATCTCTTCGATCGTGGCGCAGCCGACATAGCCCATCGACGCACGCAGGCCTCCAGCGAGTTGATGCACGATCGCGTGCAACGGACCGCGGTACGGCACGCGACCCTCGATGCCCTCGGGCACCAGCTTGTCCGCGTCGCTCGCGTCCTGGAAATATCGATCCTTGCTGCCCTTCTCCATCGCGCCCAGTGAGCCCATGCCTCGGTAGCTCTTGTAACTGCGACCCTGGAACAGTTCGACCTCACCCGGAGCTTCCTCAGTTCCGGCAAACAATCCGCCAATCATGATGCTGCTGGCGCCGGCCGCGATCGCCTTCGCGATGTCGCCCGAGTAACGAATGCCGCCATCGGCAATCAGCGGAATGCGGCCCTGCAAGGCGTCGGCCACCATCGACACCGCGGAGATCTGCGGCACACCGACGCCCGCGACGATGCGCGTCGTGCAGATCGAACCGGGGCCGATGCCAACTTTGATGGCATCCGCCCCGGCGTCGGCCAGCGCCCGCGCC
>JBKJTK010000103.1:0-12380 GCA_046590875.1 Chiayiivirga sp. | reverse complement strand
CCGAGATGTGCGGGGCCGAGATTCCGCGCTGGATGGGACGCCGCATGAGTGCGTATGGCGACGATGTGGAGGCGATCCGCAGCTTTGCCACCGCGTCGGCGGCAAAGCTGCGGATCGCCTCCACATCGTCGCCATACGCACTCATGCGGCGTCCCATCCAGCGCGGAATCTCGGCCCCGCACATCTCGGAGAAGCGCCGGATCTGTCCGAAATTCGAGATCGGCATGATGCCCGGGACGATCGGCACCGTGACGCCGGCGCGACGCGCATCGTCGACGAATCGGAAATAGGCGTCGGCGTTGTAGAAATACTGGGTGATCGCGCCGTCGGCGCCGGCGTCGATCTTGCGTTTGAAATGGGCGAGATCGGCGAGCGCGTCCTCGGCCTGCGGATGCATCTCCGGATAACAGCCGACCTCGATATGGAAATACCCGTCGTGCTCGCGCCGGATGAAGTCGACCAGCTCCGAGGCGTAGCGGAAGTCGCCCGCCTGACCCATGCCCGAAGGCAGGTCGCCGCGCAGCGCGACAATGCGCTTGCAGCCCATCTCGCGGTAGCGTTGCAACAGTTCGGCGATCTCGTTGCGCGAGCCACCGACGCAGGACAGATGCGGCGCCGCATCGAGGCCGTGCGTCTCGCGCAGAGTCTGCACTGTCTCAGGCGTGTAGCTCAGGGTTGAGCCGCCCGCGCCGAACGTCACCGACACGTACTCGGGGCCGAGCGATTTCAGTTTGGCCGCAGTACGGTCGAGCTGGGCGCGCTGCTCGTCGGTCTTGGGCGGGAAGAACTCGAAGCTGATCGGTTGCATGCGGGCGGCATCGGACAAAGTGGCGGGATTATATCTTTCCATCGCGATGAAAGGAATTGCCCGCTGAACCGACGAAAACCACCGTGGCGGCAGGTTAGTCTTGCCTCTCAGAATCTAATCTCAGGAAATCGCAGCGATGACCCAAATTACCGGCAGCTTCGAGGTGAAGCTCGCGCCGCAAACCGACACCGTCGGCGATGCCAGCATCGGCCGCTTGGCGATCGACAAGCGCTTCCACGGCGCGCTCGACGCTACCGGCCAGGGCCAGATGTTGGCCACGCGCACCCCGGTGGAAGGCTCGGCCGGCTATGTCGCGATCGAACGCGTCAGCGGCACGCTGGACGGTCGCCGCGGCAGCTTCAGCCTGCAACACAGCGGCACGATGAATCGCGGACAGGCATCGCTGATGCTGACGGTGATCCCGGATTCCGCAACCGACGAACTGACCGGGCTTTCCGGCCAGATGGGGATACGCATCGAGGCCGGCGCGCACTACTACGACTTCGACTATGCGTTGCCGGAAGCGGCGCAGGGTGAAAAGCAAAAAGGCGAATGATGTCGAAATAGTGCAAACGACAGGCCGGATTTCAAAAGCTCACTTCTCGCATTGCAACTGCATTACCGGTAAGGGTGACAACGTGCAGGCGTCCGGCGGCCCATGTTCGGTCCAATACGCGCTCAACCCGTGCCGTGCGGCAAACTCGAAGAACCGTGGGTGCTGACGGAAGTCCCGGAACTGCGGATACCACAGCGTAAATAGCAGCGCTTGTGTTCTTTCCGGATCGGCGCGCAAGGACGAAGCCACGGCCGCATCGGTCGATCCGAAAACTTGCAACAACGCCGCCCACTCCAGATCCGGCTCGGCGTCAGCGGCCTTCCGCAGCACTTGCTGCGCATGAGAGTGCTGCGTCGGGTCGGTGAGTGCGGAGGCGAGGGTACGCGCCACGTCGCGTTGCGCTTGCGGCATGCCGTCGTCGTCGTGCAGCCAGTCCAGATAGGCCTGGGTCGGATCGCTATCGTCGCCCGCGCTGTGCGCGAGGAAGAACATCGCGCGACCCGCCGGCCCACGCCAGCCCAGCGCATGCGAGCGTTGCAGCATCGCCTGCGCCGCCGCGCGATCACCCCGCAGGGCCGTGGTGATGCCCAACCAACCCAGTTGCAGTCCACTCAAGGGGTCCAGTTTCTGCGCCTGCACGAAGCTCGCGTGCGCAGCCTCGATGTGTCCGACTTCAAACAGGCCGAGCCCTTGCCATAGCCAGGTGTTGGCGTTGTTCGGCTCCAGCGCAAGCGCCTTTCCGATCAGCTCGGCGTGACGCAATCTGTCGCCGCCATCGGCGGCCAGTCGCGCGCTGACCGCGAGCGCGCCCGGATGCTGCGGATTGAGCGCCAGCGCCTTGGCGGCCGTCATCGCGGACATGTCGAGCGTACTGACGCCCGCAGGTTCAGCGACATAGGATCGCCACACATACCAGGTGCCGGCCAGGGCGGCCCAGGCATCGACAAAGTGCGGATCACGTTCGACCGCGCGTTCCAGCAACTCGCGCGCGGCGGGAAGATTCGCGCCGCGTTGCGCAAACAGTTGCCGGCCGCGCAGGAACCACTCGTAGGCTTCCAGATCGTTGGTCGCCGTCATCACCTTGACTTGCCGCACCCCCAGCGATTCGGCGAGCGCATCGGCCGTGGCCTGGGAGATTTCTTCCTGCAAGCGGAAAATATCGATGAGCTGGCGGTCGTAGGTTTCCGACCAACGCTGGCGGTCGTTGGCCGCGTCGATCAGCTGCACCGAGATGCGCACGGCATCCCCTTGTCGCCGCACCGAACCTTCGAGCAGGCTCGCCACCCCCAACTGCGCCGCGATTTCGCGCAGGCCTGGGCTGCGATCGCGAAACGCGAACGACGAGGTGCGTGAGGTCACCTTCAATCCTTCGATCTGCGCCAGTACGTTAAGCAGTTCCTCCGACAGGCCATCGGCGAAATAGGCGTCATCCGCCGACGGACTCAGATTGGCGAACGGCAGCACCGCAATCGAATGCGGATCGACCGGGCCGGGCGGGCGCGGAGGCGGTGCAGGTGCCGGCGTGGCCACAGTGACGGCGGTTGGCGTGGGCGGTGCGGTCTGGTTGATGAACTGCCTTATCAGCGACAGGCTGAGCGCCGCCAGCACGATGACCACGGTCATCTGGTCCAGACGCTTGCCGGTGATCGCCTGCAGCGGATTGTCGCCGCCCGGCCCGCGATCCACGCGCACACCGTGCGACGTCAGTTCGTAGCGCCAGGACAGCAGCAGTACCGGAATCCATGCCGCGACCAGCGCCAGGATCATCCAGCGCAGCGCCGTGATCGGCAGGCCCAGGGCTGGAAATAGCAACGAACTCATCGCCAGCAGCAGCCACGACAGCGCGAGCCAAGCCAGCCCGACGCGGATGACGTTGCGACGCTTGAGTTCGGTCAGAAGGCTCACGACTCACTCGCAGACGTAGTCTCCATTCTGGACTTTTCTGCACAGGTCCGGTGGGCCGAATTCATCCCAGAGCACGGCCCAGCCCATGCGGCGCGCGAATTCGGCGAACTCCGGCGCGCGCCTTTGGCCGCGAATCAAGTCACGGAATATCTCGCCCGATACGAGGCTGTCGTTGCTGGTGGGCCGTTCTTGCATCACGGCGAACCCGCGGGCGACCTCGCCAGAGCGAATCAGGACATATGGCACGATGCCCGCGATGGTGGCCGGCTTGGTCGCCAGATAGGCGTCGATCAGGGCCAGCGCCTGCGTCTTGGCCTCGGCATCGCCGAGACTTGCGCGGGCGAACAGGCTCGGAGCCTGCGGTGGGAAATCGGTCGAGAAATATTTCAAGCCGCGCGTCAGTTGCTCGGTGGCGGCGGTGCGATTGCCGCGCGCAAATTCCAGCCAGGAAAATCCGAGACCGACAAAGCTGTGCCCGCCATCTTCCGCGCGACGCAGCAGTCGCTCGGCCTGCTCGAGTTCCCCATCGGCGACATGGATGCGGGCCCGCCACACGAGGGCATTGGGCAACATCGGGTCGATCGCCAGCGCGCGGTCAAACGCGGCCTTGCTCTGACGCCCGTAACCCGTGGACGACAGCGCCACGCCCTGCCAGAAGTTCACCGTCACGTCGTCCGGGTCCAGCGCGAGCGCGCGGTCGAACGCAGCGCGTGCTTCGCCAAAGCGCCGTTGGTCGTTGATCGAAAGAGCCAGCGCAGCATGCGGCTCGGCGAGGCTGGGATCGATCTCCGAAGCGCGGCGGGCGTAGTTCTCCATCGCGGTTTGCGACGCCAAGAAATCGACGCTGGTGTAATTGCTGGCCACCGCGTGCAGCGTGGCCAGCCGCGAGTAAGCGCGGGCAAATCCGGGGTCGAGCGCGATGGCCTGCTCGAGCTGCGCGATCGCCTCGGCAAAGCGCGGACCCTCGCGCCGGTTGAACACGGCGGTGGCTTGCAGATACAGCGCGTAGGCTTCGGTATTGGCTGTCCCGGCATGCACCAGGCGCTCGGTCTGTCCACCTTGCAGCACCACTTTCAACTCGTCGGTGATCGCGCGCGCAATGCGCTCCTGCAACTCGAACACGTCCTTGAGATCGCCGTCGTAGGTCTCCGACCACAAATGATAGCCATCGCGGACCTGGATCAACTGGGCCGTGATGCGCACCTTCTCGCCTTGCTTGCGCACCGAACCTTCCAGCACATGCGCGACGCCAAGCGCCTTGCCGATATCGGCGAGGCTTTTCTTCGTACCCTTGAAGTGGAACGACGAGGTGCGGCCGGCGACTTTCAGATCGTCGATCTTTGCCAGCGCATTGAGAATTTCTTCCGAGATGCCGTCGGAGAAATACTCGTTGTCCTTGTCTGCGCTCATGTTGGCGAAGGCCAGGACGGCGATGGATTTCTGCGGCGGCGGTTCGGACGGCAGTGAAGCGCTGTCTACTTCAGTGCTCGTGGCAACCGGCTCGGTCTTCTCATCGGTGGCGTGCGGCGACGACGTCGCAACGGTGGTCGAATCAGGAACGGACGCCTCGCGCGGCCAGTAACGGTCAGCCGCCACCAGGGCGACCACCGCCAGCAGTCCTGCCAGTGTCAACTGATCCAGCCTGCGCGCAGTTTCGGGCGCGATGGAGTGCTCGATCGGCACCTGGCCATCGCGCTTCAAACCGTCCGGCGTCCACTCGAACACCCAGGAAAACACCAGCATTGGCACAAAGCCCAACGCCAGCAGGATCACGACGCTCCGCGCGACCCAGTCCGGCGCACCGAACATCGGCATCACGGTGCCGGCTACTTGGGTAATCAACCACGCCCCGACCAGATACAGGCCGGCCATGCGGATGACGTTGCGGCGTTTGAGTTCGGCGAGCAGGCTCACTCGAATACCATCGGATGGTGGGGAGCGCGATCAATCACAGCGGAAATCGTCCGGCTCGACCGCCAGGCATTGCTTCGGGAAGCCCGTTTTGCGCCAGTAGGCATAAACGCCGCTCTCGCGGATGTAATGCTTGTACTGCGGCGACTGTCGGTAGCGGCGACTACTTTCACCCCAGAGCAATGGCATTACGGGCGCCAGGTCGTGCGCGCCCAAGGGCAACAAAAGCAGACCCACGTAACCGTTGTCGACGTCTATCTGTTCTTGCTTGGCGAACGCCAGCACGTCGCGGACCAGTTCGCTGTGGTCGGCGTCGAGGTTGCGGTGCGCTTCGTACAGTTCGCCATGCCGGCGCCAGCTTGGCAGGTAGCGCGATTGGTTGCTGGCGAACAGGAACGCCGCCTTCTGCTCGTATCGCGCCAGCAGCGGGAAGTGGGTGTACTGGTCGGTGATCGCGCCGCGATCCAGCGACGAGAGGTAGCGTTGCCAGGCTTCATCGTGACGGTCCAGGCCATTCAACGTGTCGTACTCGTTCTCGCTGCAAGCCGAAGCGTGTGGGTCGATCTCGATACAGCGCCGGAACGTCGCCAGGGCCTTGTCGAGGTGTCCGACCGAGCCCCAGGTCAGTCCGATCCAGTTCAACGCATCGACATTGTCGGGATCGATCGTCAGTGAGCGCTCAAAATCTCCGATCATTTCAGCCCAATCGTGCTTCGCGCGCAGGCTTCTCGTCGCGCGGGAGCGAATCTGCGCCTTGACCGCCAGTGCGTGCGCGCTGTCCGGGGCCAGTGTCAACGCCTGATCGGCAAACGTGTAACCGCGCTGCTCGAGTTCCGCGTTGCTCAAGGGCGTGTCGGTGTACTCGTCAAGCAACATCTGCAGGCCGGCACGCAGCTCCCATGCCGGGGCATAGTTTGGGTCCTGGCTCAGCGATTGCTCCAACAGTTCATCGGCAAGCAGCAGCTGCCGGCGCGAACGTACCAGCGCTCGGGCACGCAGGTAGTTGTCGTAGGCACCCAAGTTGACCGAGGTGGGTGCTTGCCCGACCGCGCCGACCTCGGCCGACGGCAATGCCGCGACCAGCGCGGCGACGATGGCTTGGGCGATCTCATCCTGGATCGCAAATACATTCTCGGCGGTGAGTGGACGGTCAAAGGTCTCCGACCACAGGTGCCGATCAACCTGGGCATCGATCAACTGCGCGGTGATGCGGATCGTGCCGCCCGCGCGCCGCACGCTGCCTTCGAGCATGTGGCGCACGCCCAGCTGCTTGGCGATGACCGGGATGCCAAGGTTCTCCTGGCCCTTGAATGCGAATGAGGAAGTGCGTGACGCCACCTGCAAGCCCTTGACCTTGGCCAGCACATTGAGGATTTCCTCGGACATGCCGTCGGAGAAATAGCTCTGATCGGCCGCTTGCGAAAGATCGGCAAACGGCAATACCGCGATGCTGGCCGCCGCGGACGATGCACTGCTGGCAGGGTCGGCCGGTACCAACGCGTCCGAGGCATCGGCCGCTGCGCTTTTCGCGCCAGGCGCGGGCGCGACCGGCGGTGCATTCGGTTTGAAAATCACCATCGCGCCGACGCCCAGCAATAGCAGGATCACGGCCAGATCGAGTTTGCGCGCGGTGTGGTCGACGATGCTTTGCGAGTGTTCGACTTCTGCTTCGCGCTTCAATCCCGTCGGGGTGAGTTCGAACACCCAACTGAAGATCAGGGTCGGCACGAAACCGATCGCAAGCAGAATCACCAGCACACGCAGCACCCAGTCGGGCGCGCCAAAAGCCGGCAGCAGGGTTTCCGCCACCTGGATTATCAACCACGCCCCGACGAGATACAGCCCGGCGACGCGGATGACGTTGCGGCGGCGGAGTTCGGCGAAAAAATTCGTTTGCTTCATGCCTTCGCCTTCACTTCGTTCGGTCGGGCGCTTCGCGCCTGCGCCTTCACTTCGTTCGGTCATCGTTTACTCACAGGCGTAATCGCCGGGTCCGATCTTCTTGCACGTCTCGGGTGCACCGTATTTGTCCCACACGTCGACGAAGCCGAAGTCACGCGCGAATGCGGCGAACCCGGGGGCCGAGCGCATGGTCCTACCGTCCGGACTCCACAGCAGCGCGAAGGGATCCGAGGTATCGGTGATCTGTTGCGTACGCAGGACTTCGAGCGCGCGGACCGGCTGCTGCAGATAGAACAAGGCCTCGAAGACCAGCTGAGACACATGCTCATGCGGCTGCGCGAGGTAGGCATCGATCAAGGCCAAGGCCCGTTGCCGCGCCAGCGCTTCGCCGTAAATTCCTTCGGCGATCCGCGTGCGGTCTTCATCGGAGAAGCCGCGCATGGTCGACTTCGTACCGGTGGTCCAGAGCGCGACCGCAGCCACGCCATCACCGCTTGCGCCAACAATCTTCGACAGCGTGAAGTCGGAGGTCCGTAGTCCCAGGTCGCGCGCGCGTCGAACCACCTGCTCGGCGCGGACCATGTCACCAGAAAGGATGAACATGTTGCCGCGCCAGCGCAGGGCATTGGGCAGCATGGGGTCCAGCGTCAGGGTGCGATCGAGGCGCTCGATGCCGCGAACTTCATAGCCCGCCTTGATCAGGGCGAGCCCATACCAGAAATTGGTGGTGACATCGTCGGGCTCCAGCTCAAGCGCGCGCTCCAGGGCCTGGAATTGATCAAGCAATTTTCCGGGAAATTTTCCATAGGAAAAGCCCAGCGCAGCGTAGGGTTCGGCCAGGGTCGGATCCAGCGCGCTGGCTGCCTGCGCGTACTGCACCACCTTCGCGTGCGTCTCGCCCACGTCGGCATCCGTGTAGCTCGGCAACACGGCATACAACGCGCTCAGTCGCGAATAGGCGCGGGCATATTGCGGATCGAGGCGGGTGGCCGCCAGCAATGCCTCGATCGCCTCCGGGAAATGATCGCCATCGCGACGATTGAAGATGCTCGTCGCCTGCAGGTACAGGGCATAGGCTTCCGCATTGGTGGTGCCGGCGTTGACCAGGCGCGTGGCCTGCTGACCATTCAACACGATGTCGAGTTCGTTGGTGATCGCGCGCGCGATGCTTTCCTGCAACGCGAACACGTCCTGCAGATCGCCATCGTAGGTTTCCGACCACAGGTGAATGCCGTCTTCGCTGCGGATCAACTGTGCGGTAACCCGCACCCGGTCGCCCTGCTTGCGCACCGAGCCTTCCAGGATGTGCGCGACGCCGAGTGCCTTGCCGATGCCGCGCAGGTCCTCGTGCTTGCCCTTGAACGAAAACGACGAGGTGCGGCCGGCGACTTTCAGGGTCTTTATCTTCGACAGGGAATTCAGGATTTCTTCGGCGATGCCGTCGGAGAAGTATTCATTCTCCTTGTCCGCGCTCATGTTCTCGAACGCCAGCACGGCGATGGACTTGCCACCGGAAACAGCGTCCTGCAACGCGGTGGTCTCGATGACCGCTTGCGTGGCATCGGCGACCAGGCTCGCCTCGCGCTTGGGTGCGAGCAAGAACTTGTCGAACGCGAACATCGCCAGGGCCACGACCAATAGCAGGAGGAACATGCGTTCCATCTTGCGCGCGGTCTGCGGCGCGACAGATTGCTCGGGCGATACCTCGGCATCGCGCTTCAACCCCTGGGGCGTGAGCTCGAACACCCAGGCAAAGATCAATGCCGGAATGAACCCGATCGCGAGCAGCAACACGACGCTACGCGGCAACCACGCCGGCGCATCGAACATCGGCAACACCGTGCCGGTGACCTGGGTGATCAACCACGCCCCGACCAGATACAGCCCGGCCATGCGGATGACGTTGCGGCGGCGGAGTTCGGCGAAGAAGTTCATCGGCTGCGTCACAGGCGGGGACATCCGCCTCCTCTTTCCAGTATGGACAACCCGGATCCCAGCGTGCCGGATCCCAGCATGGCGAGACTTGGCGACCGCTTCGGTGCGTTGGATGTCACCGGCGTCGTGGCCGAAATGCTGTCGCCTGGTCGATTAGCGCTTCGAGTTGTCCGCCGACGTCGAACGGTGCCGCCGCCGCGCGAATGGCTTCGAGATCTGCGTCCGGGTTATGTGCCAGCAACTGGACAATATCGGCGTGATCGCTGAGACCGCCGGCATAGAGTTTGAGCGCAACCAGGTCTTCGAGCGTCACGCAGCGCAACGGACTGTCTGGCAGTCGCTCGGAGCGTGCGATGGCGGCCGGTGCAGGGGTTATGACGATCCTGCCGGGATTGTGGAAATTGACGACTTCCACGCCATCGACAGGCTCGCCGGCTTCGTCCACCGACGCCCACACGACCAGGACGCCGCCCAATGGGACCTCGTCATCCGGCAGCCGCAGGCAGGTCATCAATCCCGCACTGGCGAGCGCGCGCTCGAGCGCGTTGAGCTGAACATGCGGATCAACGACCGCCGCAAGGTCAATGTCCTCGGTGCCCCGTGTGTAGCGATGCACCGCGAGCGCGGCTGCGCCAATGAGAGCGGTGTCGAAACCGATCCGCTGTGCAGCCTCCGCAACCTGCTCAGCGAGCGCGAGCGACGCGGCTGGATCGAGCATGGTCGCCGAGCCTGCGCAGAACCTGCCCGCGCCGGCCCAATTCGAGCGCGCGCAGCACGCGCTCGCGCGCCGTTTTCGGCCCGCCTTGCGGAAGCGCTGGAGCGCTGGTGCTGGGGCGCCTGGCAGGGATGGACGGGCTCATGGCAATCAGTCTGGGGACCGCAGCCAGGGACGTCAAGCCGTGAAACTACGCAGGTTGACGCATTCAGTCTGTGCCCATGCCTCCATCGACGTGCGCGAGATCACCCGCAGATCGTTGATGCGCGAAACGCGGGTCAGTACTTCCTCAAAGATGCCGCTGGCGAAGTAGGCGTTGTCGGGATCGGGACTCAAGTTATCGAAAGGCAGCACGCCGACGCCGCGCACGACCTCGGCAGCGTGCTCGGCGTTTGCACCGTTCGCCGGGGATGTGGGGGCGGTTGTCGGTAGCGCTATCTCCGGCGCGGATGGCGCGAATTTCCACAAGGCGGCGCAGGATTATGGCTTTGCTCCTTCGTCGCTTCGCGCTTGCGGATTCAGCAGCGCCTTCACGGCAAGGGTTCTTTCCTGCTGGAGCTTGGCCGCGAACAATTGATTCCAGTTCGCCAGCGCGAATGAATTCAGCGCCCACGTCAACTTCGGATCAGTGGCCATTGATTCCAGATCCACATCCGACCAGGATTGGATACCCATCACGAGCACGTTGGAAGCCGCAACATCGAGTGGCAAGTCCTGGTT
Source organism: Chiayiivirga sp. (assembly GCA_046590875.1). Classification (GTDB taxonomy): domain Bacteria; phylum Pseudomonadota; class Gammaproteobacteria; order Xanthomonadales; family Xanthomonadaceae; genus JALCLA01. Next base: position 1,928 of record JBKJTK010000103.1, on the reverse strand, counting down.
GTAGGCGAGGTGTGCCACCAAGATGGCCATCGGCGCTTCATTGCGCCGAAGCAGCAGGTTGTAAACCGTGTTCGTTGACTCCGTTTGCGCATCATAGGCATGCAGTGCTTCGCGCGACGGGATATCCCGGATCAAGCCGACTTGTCCCACAGACACCAGTTCGACGTACGCTGGCGCTCGGGAAGCCGGAACCCGACCCCTGAGGGTATTGCTCAGGTCGACAAGAATTTCCGCTTTCTCGCGCGGCCAGGCGCCCGTGCGCTGAAACGCCTCAAAATCAAGCAACAACCGGCGAGGCGATTCCGCGATGCCTCGCCACATCCGGACACCTTCAGTCAGCCTCGCATCGATTGCGTCGAAATCCCGGCGCAAGCGTTCGATGTATTCAAGACCGCGCTGGTGTTCTTGTCGCGCCTCGTTCCAGTTCGCCACCTGAATGCCAAGGAACACGCCCAGCACCAGCAGCACGAACTCAATGCTGATCGCGGCCCAGTTCTGTTCTTTCAGGTGCTCGGCAAGGCGGCGGAGAATCATGGTGTGTTCTCGTTCATGGGGTTTTCCCTTCGCCAGGAGCGCCAACGGTGAAACCGACCTCACGATAGTCGCGCCAGTCCGCCAGCGGCAGCTCGTGGGTCTTGCAGTAGTGCAGTACACCGGAGAAGTCGCTGCCGGGTGGATGCTTGCCCTCGACATTGAGGAAGCGTTCGACCACTTCATCCGATGGCGCATCGCCGGCGTCTGCGATCATGCGCATCTGCTGTCGGGCGTAAAGCCTTTCGGTTCCCCACATGGATCGCAGCCGATTAATGTGGGTCAGCAGCTCGACGCGCACCATTGGGTCGAGCGGGAGTGGATCGCGCATTACCAGCAAAGCCCCATCCAGGTCGCGGGTTTCCGCTTCGTACGCACGCGCCTGCTCCATGTCATGACTGATGCGTCCCAGAATCGCATGCCGCTGCGGGGGGAAATGGTCGGCGGTGCCATCGGCGATCAGGGCTTCCCAAGCTGGAAAGCGATACGGGCGCGTTGGCATGCGCACCACTCATTGCCGATCCAGTACGGTGCCCACCGGCAGCGGATGCAGCGTGTCGCCGCTTTCCAGCACGTTGCGGCTCATCGCCGCCAGTTGCGCTTCCACGCAGGGTTGGGTGGCCGATTTCTCGGCCGACCACAGGAAAACCCAGGTGATGTCGCCCTGCAAACGCGCTTCAGCGTCTTGCACCTTGTTGCGCCAGTTCCACTGCTCCACCGCTTCGCTTGCGGCCAGCGCAATCGCGACGCCCAGCACCACGATCAGGATCTCGCTCCAGAATGCCGGCCAGCCCATCGACGGCGAAAACCGCTGCCAGCGCGATCGGCGGGCCGGTGCGGTCGGCGGCGTGCTGTCGGGATCGTTGGGTGCTGAGGTCATGGCGAATCCTTGGCGCAGTTCGCCACCTGGATGCCGACGAATACGCCGATCACCACGATCACGAAATCAATCGCGACCGCGGTCCACTCCTGGTTGCGCACGTGGGCGATGACGCGGCGTAGCAGCATGGGTCGGTCCTCAACGGCTTTCGATGAACCCTCACTCACAGCGGTAGTCGCCGTTGGCGTTCCTCTTGCACAGATCCGGCGGACCGTATTGGTCCCAGAGTTCGGGCAGGTGGAAGTCGTGCAGGAAGGCATCGAACTCGGGCAGCGCGCGAATGGGTGCGCCCTGGCGCGTCCAGATCCAGTTCATCGAATCTCTGCGTTCACCCATTTCGCGCTCGCGCAACACGGCCAGCCCCTGCGCCGGTGCGTTGAGCCTGAACAGGTACAAGGGCGCGGTGGGTAGCGCCTTCTTCGACCCCGAGCGGTTGAGCACGCTTTGCATCGTCTGCACACCGGCCTGCTTGGCGGCGGCATCGCCGAACACGCCACGGTGCACGGCGATCAAGTCG
>JBKJTK010000042.1:0-3329 GCA_046590875.1 Chiayiivirga sp. | reverse complement strand
CAAGCCGCCGCCTCGCCCGCGCCAGCGCGAAGCCGACGAAGCCGAAGCATTGGTGCAATCGCGCGCAAGGCCCTTCGACCTCGCCGACGCCAGCCTCGGCGACGCGATGGAATATCTCAGGGCAGGCCTGTCGCCGCAGGTGCTACGGCAACTCAAGCGCGGCCAGTTCAGCGTGCGCGACGAACTCGACTTGCACAACATGACGAGCGCGAGCGCCGCCGCCTTGATGCGCCGATTTCTGCACGAATGTCGTCTCGCCGAACGCTATTGCGTGCGGATTGTGCACGGCAAAGGCTTGCGCTCCGGCAGCGATGGGCCGGTGCTGAAGGGAGTGGTCGAGCACCTTTTGCGGCAACGCTCCGACGTGCTCGCCTACGCCTCCGCACCGGCCGCACAAGGCGGCACCGGTGCGGTGCTGGTACTGCTCGCGCGCCGTCGAGCGGGCGAAGCAGGCGCCGTTACTTGACCTCGCGCAAGTAGCGCTTGCCCAGTTCCGGCGGGGGGTTGATCCAGACCACATTCACACCCTTGAAACGGGCGGAGTTTTCCACTGCAGCCATGTAATCGAGATCATGGCGCGTAATGCCACCGGACTTCGTGTTCATCGAGGCACCTCCGCTGGCGCAGCCGGCCAACAACGCGACCGCGGCCACGCCAGTAACGAGTTTGCTTGCGGAAATCATTTTGAACGTTTTCATGACAGCCTCCTCGGACCTGCTCCGACTTCGGACCTGCGTCGACTTCCGGTCGTGCGACCCCGCACGAGGAGCAAATCCGGAAGTCACCACGAGTCTACGCTTGCAGGACGCCGCCGCATGGCCGTCCGTCGCACGGCAGACACGCTTGGGCGCGAGCTCAGTTGTCAGATTCGTCGGCGGTCGTGTCGGGCGAAGACCCTTGGGCCGACCCCGGGGCGGTATCGCCCAGGGCATACAGAACAGTGGTGGCGTAGCAGCCCGCCGGGAGGAAAAAGCCGAGTTCGAGGTCCGCACCGAGCCACTGCCAGGTCAGATCGCGTACCGGAAGCCGCAGCGCGCGCCGTTCCTGCCGCAAGCCCGCCGCCGCCAAGCCACTCGCAAGATCGGCGAACGCATCAGTTACCCGGACCTCCAGTTCGCGCGCGATGTCCTGGGTGCGCAGTTCACCGGCGCCCCACATCGGACCGGTCGGATGCAGATCGAGCGTGGCGCAACGATGCGTCAGTTCTCCAGTCATCGGCTCGGGGCCGAACACGCTGTGGGTTCCATCCAGCATCCAGACCTCGCCTTCCAGGCCCTGCTCCCAGTCGCCACGCCGCACACGCTCGGCCAGCACGGCGTTGAACAGGGCGGAACGCGCTGAGGACAACAGGATCGAACGCTTTTCGCGCGGCATTCGGCGGCCCGCGAACATCGCTCGCGCGGCCGCTAGATTGCCGCCGTCACGCCCGAAGCGTTGCTCGCCGAAATAGTTCGGCACACCCCGCTGCGCGATCGCAGCAAGCCGTGCCTCGATCGGATCGCGCTCGCCGACCAACTCGCACAGCCGCAGTATGAAACGATTGCCGCGCAACGCGCCGCGCGGCAACTTGCGCGCGTGCCAGGCGTGCGCGAGGACGCGGAATTCGCGCTCGTCGGCGAACGCATCCAACGAGGGCGCGATACGTTTCGGCAAATGCACGGTGAAGGCCTGACGGGTTACTGCGTGGCGATCCTTCAATCCCGCATAGCTAACCGCGTGATCGACGACACCGGCCCAACGCGCCAGCCGCTGCGCCACCCACGCCGTGTTCGCGCCGCGCTTTTCGATATCGAGGAACAAATGCTCGCCGGCACCGCTGGGCTCGAAGCCGAGCACCTCGTCGACACGGAAATCCTCGGGCTCGACCCGTATGCGCGCGCTCAGCACACCTTCGCCGAGGCCGCGCGGGACTTCCTCCGGGCCACTCATGCCAGGCGTTCGAGCAGCACCACGGCCTGCGCCGCGATTCCCTCGCCCCTACCGGTGAAGCCGAGCTTTTCCGACGTGGTCGCCTTCACCCCGACCGCGTCAACCTCAATGCCAAGTTCAATCGCGAGGTTGGCGCGGATCGCGTCCACATGCGGTGCCAACTTCGGCTGCTCGCAGACCACTACGCTGTCGATATTGCCCGCACGCCAGCCACGCTCGGACAACATCGCGACGACCGCGCGCAGCAGGTCGCGACTGTCCGCACCACGCCAACGTTCATCGGAAGGCGGAAAAAGCTTGCCGATATCGCCCAGCGCCAATGCGCCCAAGAGCGCATCGCAGAGCGCGTGAATCAGCACGTCGCCGTCAGAGTGTGCAACCAAGCCGCGTTCGTGCGCGATCCACACGCCACCGAGCACGACGTGGTCGCCTGGCCCGAACGCATGCACGTCGTAGCCGATGCCGATACGAGGGGTCATGGGTGTGGGAGAGTCCCTAGTCGTGGGAAAGGATAGTTCCAGCTGCCAGACTGATACATCACCCGTTGATCCTCGCGAGCAAGAACTCAGCCAGCGCCAGATCCGCCCGCGTCGTCACTTTCAGATTGTCTTCGGCCCCTTCGACCAGTAAAGGCGAAAGGCCGAGGCGCTCGAACGCCATCGCCTCGTCAGTGATGCTTACCCTCGCCTCAATCGCCGATTCAAGCGCGCGTTCCAGCGCTGCGCGGCGGAACAATTGTGGCGTCAGCGCACGCCACAATCTCTCGCGCGGCTCGCTGCGCTGGATCGCGCCGCGCGCGTCGGCACGTTTGAGCGTATCGCGCACCGGGGTGGCGAGGATCGCACCGACGTCATGCGCGCAACCATGATCGAGCAGGCGGTCGATATCGTCGTGGCGCAAACACGGGCGCGCCGCATCGTGCACCAGTACCCAATCCTTCTCGCGCACCGAGGCTGGCAGCGCGCGAACCCCGGCGAGCACGGAATCGGCGCGCTCCGCGCCGCCAACGCAGGTCAGCACCGGCTTGCCCTTGAACTCGCGCCAGCCGGCCCAGTGCGCATCATTCGCCGCCAGGGCCACACACAAGCCGCTCACGCGCGCATGCGAAGCAAGGCGTTCCAGCGTGTGCCGGATCAGCGGCCGTCCAAGCACCGACAGATAGTGCTTTGGAATCTCGCCGCCGAAACGCGCACCCTGACCGGCTGCCGGCACCACGACCCAGAGCCCGCCCCGGACTTGATCCGAGGTCATGGGGACTCGTCCACCGGCGGCTCAGGTGGCGTGGGTTCGACCACGCGATAAAACACTTCGCCCGGCTTGATCATGCCGAGTTCGGCGCGGGCGCGTTCCTCAACTGCGGCTTGCCCTTGCTTGAGATCGTCGACCTCCGCGACAAGCGC
>JBKJTK010000472.1:0-4734 GCA_046590875.1 Chiayiivirga sp. | reverse complement strand
GTCTTCGCTCAAGACGAAGGCAGCCCCAAAGCGCAGGTACTGACGGAGAGTTTTCTCGCCGCTCATCCCGACGTGAAGTACCGCATGGAGGGCCTGACCGCGCTGGATCAGGGCCAGCCCGAACGGGCGTATCTCGCCTTCCGTCGGGCGTCAAAATTCGCCGACAAAGCGTCGCAGGCGATGGTGGGGGACATGCTGTGGACGGGCAACGGTACCGCCGAGGATCGCGCGCTGGCCTATGTGTGGATGGATTTGGCGGCCGAACGCGGCTACACCATGTTCATTTCCAAGCGCGAGAAATACTGGGCGCAGTTGAATTCGGAGCAGCAAGCACGCGCCAAGAGCGAGGGACTCGCGGTATACGACGAATTCGGCGACGCAGCCGCCAAGCCGCGGCTGGAGCGCAAGCTCGACCGGGCGCGTCGCAAGATCACCGGCAGCCGCACCGGCTTTGTTGGTGCGCTCAAGATCATGATTCCCGGGCCCGGCGGCTGGACCACGATCAATGGCGACACCTATTACGCTGATCACTATTGGAAGCCGAAGGACTATTTCGCCTGGCAGGACAAGGTTTGGAGCGCGCCGCCGACCGGAGTCGTCGATATCGGACCGATGAGCACCGAGGTTGGCACCAGCGAAAACAACGACGAGCCGAGGCCGGACGGATCGGACTGAGCCTCGACCCAGCGCGCTATCGCGCTCGACCGCTTGGCTGTGCCGGTTAAACTGCCGGCATGGCCAAGCTCTACTTCTACTACTCCGCGATGAATGCGGGGAAGACCACGACCCTGCTGCAAAGCGCGCACAACTATCACGAGCGCGGCATGCGCACCTTGATTCTGACGCCGCGTCTCGACGATCGCCATGGCGAGGGCGTGGTCGCGTCGCGCATCGGATTGAAGGCGCGAGGTCTGATCTTCGAGCGCGCCGACGATCTGCAAGCGATGGCGTTGTCGGATGTCGACAAGCACGGCGCGCTGCACTGCGTGTTGGTCGATGAGGCCCAGTTCCTGGGCAAGCGTCAGGTTTGGCAGTTGACCGAAATCGTCGACCGCATGCGGGTGCCGGTGCTGGCCTACGGACTTCGGACCGATTTTCGCGGCGAACTATTCGAAGGCAGCCAGTATTTGCTGGCCTGGGCCGACAATCTGATCGAGATCAAGACGATCTGCCACACTGGCCGCAAGGCCACCATGGTGGTTCGGGTGGACGAGCACGGCCGTGCCGTCACCGACGGGCCGCAAGTCGAGATCGGCGGCAATGAACGTTATGTCTCGGTGTCGCGCCCGGAGTTCAAGAAGATCGTTGCCGGCGAAGGTCGAATCGAATTGCAGCAACCGCAATTGCCGCTGGGCCCGGCATTGCCGCACATGGAAAGCCGGCCGAGCGAATCGCCGCACGACGATGGGACGGCGTTTCGCGACCCCGACGGACGCCATCACTTAACTTTTTCCTAACGCACCTGCGGCGACGCGACCGTTACAGTCGCGGCGACCATTTCACGCCAGCCCGCAAGGCTGGCGCTTTCGTCTGGACACGTGCCAAGGATGTATCTCGACTACTACGGGCTCAGGGAGCCGCCGTTCTCGATCACGCCCGATCCGCGATTCGTGTTCCTCAGCGAACGCCATCGAGACGCGCTCGCTCATCTGCTCTACGGCGTCGGCCAGGGCGGAGGCGGAGGTTTCGTGCAGCTCACCGGCGAGGTCGGCACTGGCAAGACCACGCTGTGCCGTCTGCTGCTGGAACAGTTGCCGGATAACACCCGCGTCGCGCTGGTGCTGAATCCCAAGCTGTCGCCGATCGAGTTGCTGGAGACGATCTGCGAGGAGTTGCACCTGTCGATCGACGCGCGTCGCGGCAGCCTCAAAGGCTTGGTCGATGCGCTCAATACCTACTTGCTGGAATCGTATTCGCAGGGCCTGCGCGTAGTGCTGATCGTAGACGAGGCGCAAAACCTCTCATTCGATGCGCTGGAGCAGGTGCGGCTGCTCACCAATCTGGAAACGCCAACGCAAAAACTATTGCAGATCATCCTGCTCGGCCAACCCGAGTTGCGCGAAATGCTGGCGCGCCCGGAACTGCGTCAACTCGCGCAGCGCATCACCGCGCGCTATCACCTCACGCCGCTGGACGAGGATGAAACCGAGTCCTATCTGCGTCATCGCCTCGCGGTGGCTGGCAGCACGCGTTTCCCGTTTACCAAACTCGCCGTGCGGAAGCTTCACGATCATTCCAGCGGCGTGCCCCGGCTGATTAATGTAGTCGCCGATCGGGCGCTCGTCGGCGGCTACGCGCAGGATCTTGTCCAGATAGGCGAGCGCGTGATCGATCGCGCCGCGAGCGAGGCGCTTGCTTCACCGCTGCGGCGTTGGCGTTGGCCGCAATTGCGTTGGGTCGCTGCGGTACTCGTCGGTATGCTGGTCTGGATGGTATGGCGAACACCTGCTCCGGCGCCGGTACCTATGGACTCCGTCCCGGCTGCGCGCGCAACGGCCGCGACGCCGGACACACCAGAGCTGGATGAGAGCGGTCTGTCGCAACGGATGCAGGCTGTCGGTGTTGCGTCGCGTGCGATGGCGTGGAATCGGCTGCTGTCGCTATGGACCTTGCGTGCCGACGAAGCCGATGTGCGCAGCGCCAGCCGCTGTCCGCTGTTGGTGGCGCCAGGCATCTACTGTCTGCGCGGCACGGGCAGCCTGACCAAGCTCGCGTCGCTGCGCCGTCCCGTGATCCTGCGGCTGTCGGACGAGGGCCGCGAGGTTTGGGCCGTGCTTTTGGGCATCAGCCGCGACGAAGTCCGGCTTGCGCTCGCCGGTGAAACCTTCGATCTGCCGCGCACGGAGCTAGAGCGTTTCTGGCTTGGCGAGTACTACGCGGTGTGGCGGGCGCCGGCGTTGGATTCGGGCGCCTTGCGGCGCGGCGATCGCGGCGCGGCCGTCGACTGGCTGCGGGATCGCCTCAACGCCGCCGGCCACGCGCAAGCCGACGCGATCGGGCCGGCGCTTTTCGACAACGTGCTCGAAGCCGGTGTGCGGCGATTGCAGACGGCGCACGGGTTGGCTGCAGACGGCATCGTCGGACCAGAGACGTTGTTCGCCTTAACCGCCCGCGATCCTGATGGTCCGCGCCTGCGGCGCTCGCTGAAATGAATGCACCCGGCATTTCGATAGTTCGATGACGCTGATTTTATGTCGCTCATCCTCGAAGCGCTGAAGAAATCCGAAGCCGAGCGTCGGCTGGGGCACGCCCCGGGCTTGATGACGCCGATGCCCGCGACGCGCCGACGTCCGCGCTCGGGAGCGATTGCCAAGGTCTTGTTGGGGGTCGCCGTGTTGGCGGCCGGCGCTTCGGCATGGTGGCTCGCACGCGGTGCACCTGATGAGGGGTCGATGAAGATCGCACCAGAGATTCCCGCCTCCAACCCTCAAGCGGCGAGCATTCCGGTTGCTGTCGTCGCCGCTCCGAGCCTTGCGTTACCAACAACGGTGCCGCAGCCGGTCGTTGCAGCACCGGTCGACACTATGCCCCTGCCGCGAGATCCCGAATTCGACTCCGTTGAGCGCGAGTCGATACCGGTCGCGGCAAAAGCAAGCCCGCCAGCCGGGCCGAGGGTAGGCCCAGTCTCGCCACCGCCCGTGGCAATCGCAGCATTTCCGTCGGTCGAAGCCCCGGTGTCTGCAGCAACGTTAGACGACAGCGTGGTCGACGACCTACTCCGTCTCGATCAACTACCCGCAAGCGAGCGTGAGGCATTGCCATCGCTCAAGCTCAGCATGCATGTCTACACCGACTCGCCCGCGACCCGCTTCGTGTTGATCGACGGCCGCCGCTACGGCGAAGGGGAGAATCTCGCGCCATCGCTGCAGATCGTCGAAATCCGGCGCAACGGTACTGTGCTCAACTTCAATGGTCGCCGCTTCCTGTTGCAGCGGCCCTGACGTGTTCGTCTACGTCCCCTCGCGGCGCAAACCACCACCCGTCTGGGCCACGCCGCTGCTGGTAGCAGTGAGCATGGGACTGTTCGTTTGGCTTGCGATGCTCGGACCGCAGCGGGTGCCGGTGTTGGAACGCTGGGGCGCCGTGCCTGAAACCCTGTTCTCCGCCGGCGGAGCGCTGCATGCGCTGCTCGACGGGCGCGTGCTGACGCTGTTCAGCGCCATTTTTATCCACGCCGACTGGCTACACCTGATCGGCAATCTTCTCTTTCTTGTTATTTTCGGCCTTCCCGCCGAACGGGCACTCGGCCCATGGCGATTCCTATTACTCTTCTTGGCCTGCGGTGCGGCGGCCAATCTCGCTGCGGCGCTGTCGTTGCATAGCACGGAGTCGGTAATAGTCGGCGCCAGTGGCGCGGTGTCGGGCATCATCGGTGCCTACTTGGCACTATTTCCACGCGCACGACTCGGCGTGGTGCTGCCGCTGGGTCTGTTCCTCGAGTTTGTGCGCACACCGGCGTCATTGCTGATCGGCATCTGGGCTCTGCTGCAGATTATCTTTACATGGGTCGGTCCAGCCTTCGGTGCGGTCGCGTGGTGGGCACATCTGTCCGGCTTTGCGCTCGGCATTATGTTCGCGCTTATCGCGCGCCCGGCGATAGCCAAGCGTTTACGCGGTGGTTGAGTGGTTGGGAGGATTGGCCGGGGTTGTCTGGATTATCTGGTTAGTGGGTTGTTGTTTGGGTGCAAAAGCAAACGCCCTCCCCGGATGGGGAGGGCGTTTGGTTATAAAGGC
>JBKJTK010000463.1:0-5120 GCA_046590875.1 Chiayiivirga sp. | reverse complement strand
GCCTTTATAACCAAACGCCCTCCCCATCCGGGGAGGGCGTTTGCTTTTGCACCCAAACAACAACCCACTAACCAGATAATCCAGACAACCCCGGCCAATCCTCCCAACCACTCAACCGCCGCGTAAACGCTTGGCTATCGCCGGGCGCATCTGCCAGGAAAAGCCCCGTAAACTACGTCGATGCCTGCTTTCGAATATCACGCCCTCGACGCCGGCGGTCACACGCAAAAAGGCGTGTTGCAGGCCGATACCGCGCGTTCGGCGCGCTCCAGTTTGCGCGAGCGGGGGTTGAATCCGCTTCAGATCGACGCGGTGTCGGAAGTGATCGGGACAGGACGCGTCGCGACTCCGCGAGCGGGACTCAGTGGCTCGCAATTGGTGCTTCTCACGCGCCAAATGGCAACGCTCGTCGCCTCCGGCCTGCCGATCGACGAAGCGCTGCAAGCCCTGGTCGAAGGCAGCGATGGCAGGTTGCGTATCCAGGTCGCCTCGTTGCGCGCGCGCGTGATGGAAGGCGTAACTCTGGCGAATGCGATGGCCGAGTTCCCGCAAACCTTCCCGCTCATTTTCCGCGCCTCGGTCGCGGCGGGGGAGTCGGCCGGCAAGCTTGACCGTGTTTTGCTGCGCCTGGCCGACTATGCCGAGACGCGCGATGCGTTGCGGCGGAAGATCCTGCTCGCACTGACCTATCCCCTGCTGTTGACCGGTGTGGCGCTTGCCGTGGTGGTGGGTTTGATGGTGTGGGTGGTGCCGCAGGTGATCGGCGTCTTCCTGCAGTATCAGCAGGCACTGCCCTTGCCGACGCGCGTCCTGATCGCTGTATCGGGTTTCGTGCGTGACTACGGTGCGCTGCTTGCCGCGCTGGTTGGCGGGGCGATTGCGATTGTCGTGTTCGGGCTGCGCAGCGAATCAATGCGCACACGTTGGCATTCATCGCTGCTGCGTCTGCCCCTGCTCGGGCGGCTGGTGCGGGCCGCCGAAACTGCCCGCTTCGCGCGCACACTGGCGTTGCTGGTGGGCAGCGCGGTGCCCTTGCTGGAAGCCCTCGGCATCTCGGCCCAAGTAGTGGAGAACCGCGCGCTCAAGCAGGCGCTGGCGCGAGTGGCACTACGGGTGCGCGAGGGGCAGTCGTTCGCGCGTGCGCTTGCCGACACGCACGAGTTTCCGCCGGTGGCCACGCGCCTGATTGCAAGCGGCGAGAAAAGCGGGCGCTTGGACGAAATGCTGTTCGAGGCAGCGGCGCACCAGGAACGCGAACTAGACACGGTGCTGGGCGTCGCGATGGCGGCGCTCGGCCCGGGCGTGATCCTCGTGGTCGGTGGGCTTGTGTTGTTCATCGTGCTCGCGATCCTGTTGCCGATCTTCGAGTTGAACACGCTGATTCGGTAACGCAGGCGCGGCGCGCGCGGCGCGATCCGCTTGGGCACGCCCCCCCGCGCGTGGCGATGCCGCCGCTGCGATGTTAAGTTTGCACCCCATCGTGGAACACAGCGCGCCTACGCATCGCATGCCCCTGCTTCGTTTCGATCACGTCAGCAAGCGCTTTCCCGGCGGTTACGCCGCGCTCAGCGATGTGAGTTTCGAAGTAGAGGCCGGCGAGATGCTGTTCATCACCGGCCATTCCGGTGCGGGCAAGAGCACCCTGTTGAAGCTGGTGCATCTGAGCGAACGGCCGAGTCAGGGTGCGGTGCTGATCGACGGTAAGAACCTCAATCAAGTGCGCCGTCGCGGCGTGCCGCTGGCGCGGCGTCGGGTTGGCGTGGTGTTCCAGGATCATCGACTTTTAATGGATCGCACCGTGTTCGACAACGTGGCGCTGCCGCTGATCATCGCGGGCACGCCGCGTGGCGATATCGGAAAACGCGTGCGCACGGTGCTGGAAAAGGTCGGACTAGGCGCGCGCGAACGTTCGCTGCCCATTGCGCTGTCGAGCGGCGAACAACAACGCGTCGGGATCGCCCGCGCCGTGGTCGCGCAGCCGGCGTTGTTGGTGGCGGACGAACCCACCGGCAATCTCGATCCGCAATTGGCGGCGGAAGTGATGCAATTGTTCGCGGCCTTGCCGGCCCAAGGTACGGCGGTGCTGGTGGCGAGTCACGATCTGCATCTGGTGCGGCGACTGCAGAAGCGGGTGCTGGTGCTGGATCACGGCCGCTTGATCGACGATTTCCGCCCGGCAGTGGCGGCATGAGCGCGGCGCGAACCCAACCGACGACGAAGAAACCCCCGGCCGCCGTGGAGCGGCGCGGACCGCGCGTCGGCGAGCGACTCGGCGCGTGGCGCGATCTGCATCTCTACAGCATGGTGTCGAGTTTCGGCCGCCTGGTTCAGCGGCCCTGGGCCACCTTGTTGACGGTCGGCGTGATGGCGGTGGCACTGGCCTTGCCACTGTGTCTGGCGCTGATCCTGGGCAATGTCGAACGACTGTCGGGCTCGTTCCGCGAAGCGCGCGAGGTGAGTCTGTTCCTCCAGCCTGAGCTCGCGCCCGAGCGCGTCGAAGCGCTGCGCGATCAAGTGCAGCGCCTGCCTGGAGTGGGAAGCGTTTTGCTGCGCAGCTCGGAGCAAGGATTGGAGGAATTCCGCCAGATGGCCGACTTCGCCGGCGCGCTAGCGCTGCTGGACTACAACCCCCTTCCCGCCGTACTGGTAGTCACGCCGCAGCCCGGAGCAGACGGCGCGGCGTTGGCGGACACATTGCGTGACTTGCCCGAAACCGACTTCGTGCAGCACGATGCGGCTTGGCGCGCGCGCCTCGGGGCCTGGCTGGGCTTCGGACGCCGCATGACGATACTGGCGGCAGCACTGCTCGGATTGGGCGTGCTGCTGGTGGTAGGGAATACGGTGCGGCTGGATATTCAGGGCCGCGCGGAGGAGATCCAGACGGTGCAATTGCTCGGCGCCACCGACGGTTTTGTGCGACGGCCGTTCCTGTATCTGGGCGCGTGGTATGGCGCGTTCGCGGCCGTGTTGGCGATCGGAATTGCGCTGGTGTCGCGCATGGCGTTGCAGGCGCCGGTCTCGTCGCTGGTGGAAAGCTACGGCAGTCGGTTCGAATTGCTTGGCATTGATCTGCTCACCGCGCTCGCTGTGCTGACGGGCGCGATGGCGCTGGGATGGCTGGGGGCCTGGCTGGCCGCGGGCCATCATCTGCGCCAGACCCTGCCGCACGGAGGGGTGTGATGGCGTCCCCAGGCATTACCCGCCATATCACTTCCGAGACACCCCGCGTGATGGTGGTGGACGGCTCAAAAGTCGTCCGCAAGCTGATCGAGCAACTGCTGGTGAAGGACGTGCCCGGTGTGACCGTGATCGCCTGCGAGACCGGCGCCGAAGCCAAGGCCGCCTTGCAGGAAGGCGTGGTCGATCTGGTCACGATGGCATTGCGTCTGCCGGATCTGGATGGACTGGAACTCGCGCACTACATCCGCGAGCACGCGCCGCAGGCCTACATCCCGATCATCGTGGTCTCGGGCGATGTGCAGGAGCGCCTGATCAATCGCAGCTTCGGCGACGATGTCACCGACTACTTCGACAAATCGCTCGGCTTCAACGCGCTTTCGGCCTTCATTCGCGGTTACGTGCGTCCCGAGAGTGAGACCGGCGGCGACGTGCTGTACGTCGAGGACAGTAAAGTCGTCGCCATGGCCACGCGCCGCATGCTGGAGAAAAATGGCCTGCGCGTGACCCACGTGATCAGCGTCGAAGACGCGCTCGCGCATCTGGAAACTGCGAAGGCGCAGGGTCGCATTCCGGGGCCGGACGTGGTGCTGACCGACGTCTATCTGAAAAGCGGGCTGACCGGCATGGATCTGCTTGAAACAGTGCGCGGCCGCGCCTACGGCTACACCAAGGGGCAACTGCCGATCCTGGTAATGACCGGCGACGACAACCCCGCCAACCAGAGCGCCCTGCTCAAGGCCGGCGCTAACGACCTGGTGCAGAAGCCGATCGAGGAGCGCCTGCTGATCACCAAGCTGGTGTTCCAGCTGCGGGTCGGTCGCATGATGCGGGACAAGGTGACCACGGCGTGAGCGCAACGGTCTTTCCGGCCAGAGAATGGTCGGACTCCCGTCGCAAGGATGTCTAGTTCCGAACCCGCGGCAGGCGTAACCGACGACCGCATCCGCCTGCACGAGAGCTGGAAATCGCGAATGGGCGAGGCCTTCGCCGCGCCGTCGATGCAGTCGCTGCACGCATTTCTGCGGGCCGAAACGCAGGCCGGCAAACGCATCTACCCGGCAGGAAAGAACATTTTCGCGGCGCTCGATGCAACCCCATTCGAGGCAGTGAAAGTCGTGATCTTCGGACAAGACCCCTACCATGGGCCGGGGCAGGCGCATGGCTTGTGTTTTTCGGTGTTGCCGGGCGTCGAAATACCTCCCTCGCTGGCCAACATTTACAAGGAAATGCAGCGTGATCTCGGCATATCGGCGCCGGATCACGGATGTTTGTTGCCGTGGGCGCACTCCGGAGTATTGCTGCTCAATGCCATGCTGACGGTCGAGCATGCCCGCGCGGGTTCGCATCAAGGCCAGGGCTGGGAAGCCTTCACCGATGCCATCATCGATGTGCTCAACCGCGAGCGCGAAGGGTTGGTATTTCTGCTCTGGGGCAGTTATGCGCAGAAGAAAGGCCGGATCATCGACCCGCGCCGGCATAAGGTACTAAAGGCGCCGCATCCTTCGCCGCTGTCGGCCCACCGCGGTTTTCTGGGATGTAGCCACTTTTCAGCGGCCAACGAATATCTTCGACGCCGCGGCCTAGGTCCTGTCGATTGGCAGCTGCCCTCCCGAGATGCCGTCGAGGCTTTTCTGCGATCCTGAACACAGGTCTGAGCTCGACTTGAGACAGCGTTGAATCGCCCCCAATGCGGGGAACTCAGCCTCTGTTTAGCACTCCAAGCACCCGACTGCTAAACTCTGTCCATGGAGATTTCAATGACCCAAGCCCTGGTAGCCCACAACCTGCCGATCCCCAGCGCGATCGGATCGATCGACGCCTACGTCGGCGCGGTCAACCGCATCCCGGTGCTCACCCTCGACGAGGAGCAGGCGCTGGCGAGACGTTATGCGGGCGGCGAGGACCTGGAGGCGGCCAAGCATCTGGTGATGTCACACCTG
>JBKJTK010000383.1:0-16583 GCA_046590875.1 Chiayiivirga sp. | reverse complement strand
TCCCTTGGCCGACAACGGGTACGAGGACTTTATCGAACTCTGCGTCAGGGACAGCGGGATCGGCATCTCGAAGGAAAATATGCCGAAGTTGTTCCTCGCTTTCAGCCAGATCGACAGTAGTCTGGCGCGAAAATTCGACGGAACGGGTCTGGGTTTGTCGATGGTCAAGCAGTTGGCCGAACTGCATGGGGGAACCGTGGCCGTGGCAAGTGCAGAGGGCGAGGGTGCGTGCTTCTGCGCCTGGTTGCCGCTGCGCTCTCCGGTGACGGATATGCATGCCGTGGCCCAGGACTCCGGCGCGTCGCCTGCACTGGAAGCGGCACCCCGGGAACGCGTGGCGCTGGTGGTCGAAGACGACGAGATGGCCGCGAGTCTGATACGACTGCTGCTCGAATCCGAGGGCTTCACGGTATTGCACGCGGCCAGCGCCGAGGCAGCGCTGCTGTTGGCGACGCAGCAACCGCTCAGCTTGATCACCCTGGACATCCAGTTGCCGGGCATGGATGGGTGGGCGTTTCTGGCGCGCATTCGAGAGGACCGTGACCTGGCCCGCGTTCCGGTGGTGATCATCGCGGCGCTTGAGGAAGGAACGATCGCGCTGTCGGGAGGAGCGGCCGCCGTGTTGCAGAAGCCCCTCAGTCGTTCCCAACTGCACGCTTCTCTTTCCACGCTCGGTCTCGAGCCGGTATTGGAGAGAACCTGTACCGTACTGGTGGTTGACGATGATCCGGAAACCGTCGAGGCAATCGCAGCGATGCTGCCGCCACCAGGCTACTCGGTGGTGCACGCGCATGGCGGCACCGAAGCGATCTCACTTGCGCAGAAGGTACTGCCGGACTTGATCCTGGTTGATCTTATGATGCCTGACATCAGTGGTTTCGAAGTCGTCAATGCGCTGCGTCAGTTTGCAGCAACGGCAGGCATCCCGATCCTGGTGTTGACGGCCAGTGCGATCACCGCCGAGGACCGTGCCGCGCTCAATCGTAGTGATGGCGCTGACATCGGTTTCGTCGAAAAAGCTCGCTTGAATCGCTCGGCATTCCTGGCCGAAGTAAAACGTGCTTTGCAGAAATCGAAGAGCGGCGCATGGCCACCATACTGATCATCGAGGACAATCGGGCCAACATGAAACTGGCCTCGCTGCTGCTGACCAATGCCGGGCATTCGGTGTTATGTGCCGTGGACGCCGAGAGCGGAATGATGCTGGCACGCTCTCACCAACCCAGCCTAATCCTGATGGACATACAGCTGCCGGGCATGGACGGCCTGGCCGCCACGGCGCTGTTGAAACAAGACCCGGTGACTGCCGGAATTCCCATCATCGCGCTGACCGCGTTGGCGATGAAGGAAGATGAGCAGAAGAGCCAGGTGGCCGGTTGCGACGCCTACATCGCCAAACCGTTGCGTTACAAGGAACTGTACGCAGCGATCGACACCCTCTTGCCCAAGCAGTCGCACGAGGCCGTGGAAAAGACCCCCCTGGACGAGACGCCATGAATATTCCTGCTCCGCCTCCCACCATTCTCATCGTCGATGATGAGGCCTTGAACCGCAAACTGCTGGAAGCGTTGTTGCTGCCTGAGGGTTACCTCACGGTGAGCGCGGCCTCGGGAGAGGAAGCCCTGGCCCTGATTGCACAGCGCGCGCCGGACCTGATTTTGCTCGACGTCAGGATGCCCGGGATGGACGGATACCAGGTGGCGAGCACGCTCAAGGCCGATCCGGTGACCGCAGGCATTCCGATCATCATGGTGACGGCACAGGCTGATCGAGCGGCCCGGGTGATCGGGCTGGATGCCGGGGCCGAGGAATACCTGACCAAGCCGGTCGATCGCGTCGAACTTTGGCTGCGGATCCGCAACCTGTTGCGTTTGACAGCGTCGTCGGGTAGCGCAAAAGATGCGGGCTAAGCGCCGGGAATGGCATAGTCGTCCCGAAGCGCGGCCCGCTTGTCGCGAACACTTCGGGTTCGTAGTCCGGACCCACGGTGCCTAGGCTCGGAATACGCCCAGCTCGCCCACCGCGACAACGCGCAATGCTCATCGTCCGCCTTTGCGCGACGAGTGTTGCCGCGCATGGCTTTTGATTTTCGCTCCTTTGTCCTATAGCGTCCGACTTTCGTCCCTTGCTCTCGGAGTCGATGATGCTGCTGCGCTTTTTTGCCGGACTTGCACTTGCGTCATCGTTTCTCGCTGCAACAGCGGCTGCGGCCGAATCGGAAACCGGGGCTTCAGGGCACTCGTTGTTTGTGTGGGCGGGTGATCAGGACAAGAAGGGCAACGATTTTCTGCTGGTCATCGACGCTGATCCGCTTTCGCCAAATTTCGGTCGCATGGTGACGTCGCTTGAAACCGATCAGCAGACGGTGCGGCCACATCACACCGAATACACGATGCCGGCCAGCGGCATGCTGTTTGCCAACGATCACGACGCCGGACGCACGTTCATCATGGATGTGCGCGATCCGCTGAAACCGGCCGTGGTCACGTCTTTCGACGCCATGGGCGGCTTCGCGCATCCGCATTCGTATCTCCGACTGCCGAACGGCAATGTGCTCGCCACGTTCCAGCATGACCACGGCAAGATGCACTCGGCATCGAGAGGCAAGAGCGGCGGTCTCGTGGAGATCGACGATCGCGGCAAGGTGGTGCGCGCGGTGAGCAATTTCGATCCGGCTTTCTCCGACGCGCTGCTGATGCCGTACAGCCTCGTCGTACTGCCGGGCATCGACCGGGTGGTCTCGACCAATTCTTCGATGCATGACGACGACTTGCTCAGCGGCACGACTTATCAGATTTGGCGTCTTTCCGACCTGAAATTGCTTAAAACCGCGTACTTCGATCCCGGCGAGCAGGGCTACGCCCACATCAGCCCCGAAGAACCGCGCGTCGGACCGGACGGTTCGGTGTTCGTGCAGTCGCTGGGCTGCGGCGTCGAGCGCATCACCGGGATCGATACCGACGCTCCGACGGCCAAGCTCGTGCACACCTTTCCGGGCAACTGGTGTGGCGTGCCCACCATCGTCGGGCGCTACCTGGTGCAAAGCGTGCCCGCCATCCATGGATTCATCGTCCTTGACCTCGCCGATCCCGCGCATCCGGTGGAAGTATCACGGCTGAAAATCAGTGATGGCTATGTTCCGCACTGGACAGCGTGGGACCCGGCCACCGCGCGCATCGTGATTACACCCGGCTCAAAAAAGGTGGGCAGTGCGGATAACCGGCTTTTTCTTTTGAAGCTCGACGAGAAAACGGGTGCCCTCAGCGTGGATGAGGCCTTCCGCGATATCGACGGCAAGGCCGGCTTCAGCTTTGCCGAACGCACTTGGCCACATGGCTGGAAGGGCGCAGGAATGCCGCATGGTGCGGTGTTTTCGCGTTGATGCCAAAAACGCTGGGGCTCGCGATGATGGTTGACGGCATGCAGCGCATGTCCAGAGGCGAATGTTCTGATTGGAAACGCTCCGCCGTCTCGCTAACGCTATGCGGATTGGCAATGGCACTGCTGCCAGGGATGGCTGGTGCGCAGGCAAAGGACGGACATCCGGCGCCACTCGATACGGTGGTGGTCAGCGCCACGCGAGAACCCGAAGACGCCTTGCTGATACCGGCCGCGATCGATGTGATCGTCGCACGCGACATCCGACGCGCCCAGCCGGCGATCCATTTGTCCGAATCGTTGCAGCGCGTGCCCGGCGTGGTCGCACGAGACCGCCAGAACTACGCGCAGGACT
Source organism: Chiayiivirga sp. (assembly GCA_046590875.1). Classification (GTDB taxonomy): domain Bacteria; phylum Pseudomonadota; class Gammaproteobacteria; order Xanthomonadales; family Xanthomonadaceae; genus JALCLA01. Next base: position 12,850 of record JBKJTK010000383.1, on the reverse strand, counting down.
TGCAGATATCCATCCGCGGCTTCGGTGCGCGTTCGACGTTTGGCGTGCGCGGCGTGCGGCTCTACACCGACGGCATCCCGGCCTCGATGCCGGACGGGCAGGGGCAGGTTTCGCACTTCGCGCTTGAGTCGGCCGACCGCATCGAGGTGCTGCGTGGACCGTTCTCGGCGCTGTACGGCAACTCGTCGGGGGGGGTAATTTCGCTGTTCACCGCCGACGCGCCCGCTGCCGAGGAGGTCGAGGGCGGATTCGTTGCCGGCAGCGACGGTTTGCAACGCACGTCGGTTTCGCTGCGTGCACCTTGGGGTGCGCGCCAGGACGGAAGCGCGCTGCTTGATCTGGCCGAGGTCGACACCGACGGCTATCGCCATCACAGTGCGGCGCAACGCCGCAACGGGCAAGCCTTGCTCAAGGGTACGTTTGGAAGCGACGGCCATTACACCTTGCTTGCCAACGCGCTCGATCTGCAAGCCGACGATCCGCAAGGCCTTACGGCGGCGGATTTGCGTGGCAACCGTCGCGCCGCCAGTCCCGGCGCGCTCAACTTTGATACGCGGAAAAGCGTCAGCCAGGAGCAATTCGGCGCGCGCATCGAGCAGCGGCTTTCTGCTGCGCACATGATTTCCGCAACCGCCTGGAGTGGCGCCCGGGCGAACGCGCAAATGCTGTCGGTGCCGGTGGCGGTGCAACGCAACAGTCCGCTGCACAATGGCGGGGCGATCGATCTGGATCGTGATTATTTCGGCGTGGACGCGCGCTGGCGCTGGTCTGCCGAGTTTCTCGATCGACCGTTTTCGCTCACCTCCGGGATGCAGATCGAAGTCGCGGACGAACGCCGGCGCGGCTTTGAGAATTTTGTTGGCACTCAGCTCGGGGTGGTCGGTGCGCTGCGGCGCGACGAGGACAATCACGTGCGCGGACAGGATCTCTATCTTCAGGCCGACTGGGTCCCGGCGGAACGTTGGCGCATCGACGCCGGTGTGCGTCGCAGCGAGGTGCGTTTCGATTCGCGCGACCGTTATCTCACCGCGGCCAATCCCGACGACAGCGGGCAGGTCGCGTACTCGCGCAGCTCTCCGGTCGCGGGCGTGCTTTTCCGTGCCACGCCTTGGCTGAGCCTCTACGCCAATGCCGGCAGCGGCTTCGAAACTCCGACGTTTGCCGAACTCGCGTACCGCAGTGACGGAGCCAGCGGACTCAACGAAGGGCTGCGTGCCGCGCGTAGCGGCAATCAGGAAATCGGCTTGCGTGCGCGCCAGGATCGATGGAGCGCCTCAGCGGCAATTTTCAACAGTCGCACCCGCGACGAGCTCGTGGTCGTTTCCAATCAGGGCGGACGCAGCGTCTACGACAACGCCGGGCTGACCCGTCGCCGCGGCGTCGAACTGGCATTCGCGGGTGAACTTTGGGAACACTGGCACGTGGCCACGTCCTACACCTTCCTCGACGCGCGCTACCGCAGCGATTTCGCGGTGTGCGGCGCGCCGCCGTGCGCACAGGGCGTTGCGCTGATCGCTGCCGGCCTCCACATTCCCGGCCTTGCGCGCCATTTCGCATGGGGCGAACTGCGCTGGACACCGCGTGCCGACACCGACCTTCTGCTGCAGGGGCGCTATTCCGATCGCGTCTTTGTCGACGATCGCAACCGATCGAGTGCGCCGTCCTACAGCAGCTTCGATCTCGGCGCCGAACGTCGATTCGACGCCGCCGGCCTGCAATGGCGCGCCTTCGCGCGACTCAACAATCTGCTGGATCGCGACATCATCGGTTCGGTGATCGTCAACGACGCCAATGGTCGTTACTTCGAGCCCGCACCCGGGCGTCACTGGGTCGCCGGCTTGAGTTTGACGAAGGCATTTTAGGAAATATTTCCATCAACTTCGGCGCCATCCTTCAGTCGAAGCGATAGGCCGATATCGTGGTCTCCAGCGCCCGATCGGAGAACACACGCCGACCGACGCCCTCGCCAGCGGCGCCCGCCACCACCATCAGTGGCATCAGATGTTCCTCGGCGCGCAGCGGATGCGACAGCCGCGCTGACGGCGCCTGCGTCCAACCCTGCAACGCGACGTGACGGGATGTCGGCTCGGATTCGATGGCGCTCGTCAGCCAACGATCGAACTCGTCGGAGATCGGACCGAAGCGCGGATCACCATAGCCGCGCATGTTGTGGAAGCTCATGCCGCTGCCCACGATCAACACGCCCTCGTCGCGCAAGGGTGCGAGCGCACGACCGGCTTCCAGGTGCGCCAGCGGATCGAGATCGGCGCGCAACGACAACTGGACGACCGGAATTTCGGCGTCGGGAAACATCAATTTCAGCGGGATGAACATGCCGTGGTCGAAGCCGCGATTCGCATCGGACTGAGAGGCGGGCAGTAGTTCGCCGATGCGTGTCGCCAATTCCGGGCTGCCGGGTGCGTCGTAGCGTAATTCGTAGGTATGAGGGGGAAATCCGCGGTAGTCGTAGATCAACGTCGGCCGCTCGGCGCCGGTGACGGTGAACGCCGGTTCGAGCCAGTGAGCGGAGACCATGACGATCGCACGCGGCGATTGCGGCAGGGTGGAGGCGATTCCTTTGAGGAATTCGGCCATCCGGTTCCAGGTATCGGGTGGGTTCCAGTCCATGAAAAAGCACGGACCGGCGCCGTGCGGGATGAACAGCGTGGGCATGGCGGTGGGGTGCGACGACATCGGAGCAATCCCGGTTTCGGAAACGATGCAAGCAATATGGGGGCGGGCTGTCGGCGTACGAAGGCCCGAGCTTGGTTTGCCCGTGCTTGAGGTGTTGCCGCCGGCGCGGGTGAACTAGACTCGACGCTCGATCATCGAGGCGATCTTTCTTCCATGCGCGGTCTGTATCAGGATATCGAATCCTTCGACAACAGCGCGCCACAGCGGTCCAAGGATTGATTTTCCATGAGGTGGGCGGTCGTTGGGTTGCTGTTGCCGGCACTGGTGAGTGGGGCTGACGTCCAGACCGACCTCGCGGTGCGGGCTGCGATGGGTGCGATCGTTCTCGATGGTCGACTCGATGAAGCCGACTGGGGCGCTGCGACGGCAATAGACGATTTTCGCCAGGTCGAACCGGAGCAAGGTGCGGCGCCCTCGGAAGCCACGCGTGTGCGGCTGCTGTTCGACGCCGATCATCTGTATGTCGGCCTCGAGATGCAGCAACGCATGGCGCCGATCGTTGCCAAACAGATGATCCAGCAGCGCAGTATCGAGGGCGACGATCTGGTCCGCGTGTTCATCGATCCGTACCGTACCGGACGCATTGGTTACGTGTTCTCGACCAATCCCAATGCCGTCCGCAACGAAGCCCTGATCGAGAACTCCGACGATCTCGACGAGGACTGGGAAGATATCTGGCAAGTCGCGACCGCGCGCGACGAAAAGGGTTGGAGTGCCGAGATCGCGATCCCGTTCCGAACCTTGTCGTTCCGCGCCGGCGAGCCGACCTGGGCGATCAACGTTGCGCGCCATATCGCGGCGCGCAACGAGGATATCGCATGGCGCTCGGACGACCGCCGTATCGATCTCACGACGACGCGTGCGGTATCGGGTTTCGGCGTCATCGAACCGGGTGCCGGAGTCGACGTGATCGGGGGTTTCTCTGCCCGCCGGTTGCGCGATTTCGAGGATCGGGCGGTCGCGACCCGACTGGAACCGTCGCTCGACGTGTTTTATCAGTTCACCCCGTCGCTCACTGGCGCGTTGACCCTGAACACCGATTTTTCCGCGGCCGAAGTTGACCAGCGCGAATTGAATCTGACGCGTTTCGACTTGTTCTTTCCGGAGAAGCGCGACTTCTTCCTGCAGGATGCGAATCTCTTCGAGTTCGCCGATCTCGAGGAGAACGGTCTGCCGTACTTTTCGCGCAGCATCGGCCGCGGCGAAGACGGTGACCCGCTCGATATGGCGGGTGGGATCAAGCTAAGCGGCCGGGTCGGCAGATTCAGTGTCGGCGCGCTGGCGGTCGAGCAGAGTCTGGAAGACGCGCCGGGGCAGGAGCGCCTGCTGGTCGGACGCGTACGCGCGGACCTGAACGAACGCCATGCGCTCGGCACGATCGTGACTTCGGGCAACCCGCTTAGCGGACGGCCCGATCGATTGCTGGGTTTCGACTACCGCTATCAGAACGACGACGTGTTCGACAGCCAGGAAGTGGAGGCGTTCGCGTGGTGGCAGCAGGTCGACTTGTTTGAGACGCCTGATGCCAACCAGGCCTGGGGTGCGTCGTTGGCGTGGCCGAACGACCGCATCGACGCGAAGCTGGCTTACGGCGTTATCGAAGAGAATTTCGCGCCGCCGCTGGGGTTCGTGAACCGCGCCGGCATCCGGGAACTAAGCACCGAATTGACTTATCGACTGCGACCGCAGGCGTCGTGGTTGCGCATCATCGACCTGGGAGCGCAGGGCGGCTGGATCGAGAACACCGCGGGACGCCTGCAGTCGCGGGTCCTGGAATTCTCGCCGCTGGACGCGCGCAACCACGCCGGCGACCAACTCGAGTTCGTCGTGATCGACGAGCACGAAGCTCTCGACGCCGCGTTCGAGGTCACCGATACGCTGGAGATCGAGCCCGGTCGCTACGACTTCACCCGCTATCGAATCGAGGGCGGCAGCGCATTGCAGCGACGGGGGTCATTACTGGCGGCGGTGGAGTGGGGCGATTTCTACGGAGGGCATCTGGAAAGCGCGGAAGCCTCGCTACTGCTGTCGCCGAATCCGCAGCTCGCGTTGCGCCTGGACTACGAACACAACCGCCTGCGCCTGCCCGAGGGTCGCGAGACGATCCGGCTCGCGAGGGTCTCTGCGGCGGTTGCCTTCGATGCGCACTGGTCGTGGACCAATCTCGTGCAATACGACAGCGAATCGCGCGAACTGGGCATCAACAGCCGCGTGCGCTGGGAGCCGCGCGCCGGTCAGGAAGTGTTCCTGATCTTCAACCACGGTCGCTTGCGCGACGAATTCGATCGCTATGTGGCGGTCGAGCGCGAGGTCGTGGCGAAGCTGTCGTACGTCGTGCAGTTCTGACGTGCGGGTCCAACGTGGATTGCTCATTGCAACCGATCCTCACCGCTTGCGCGGCCGGCGACGCTCGATCGAGGCTGCCCCGCTTTCGCCGTCGACCTCGATCCACACTGGCGCGCCGTCGCGCAGCAGCTTGATCTCGATCACGGCCTGGCCGGGCAGCAGCAGGATGGCGGCTTCTACCGCGCGCAAACCGGTCGCTTTTTCCGCGATCAGGGTCGCCTGCCTCAGCGTGATGCCGGTGCGATCGATGTCGGCGCGGTGGTTTTCGTCTTCATCGAGCTTCTGCTTGACGTGCCCGTCGATGGCGTCGATCACCACGTTGAGGGTGCGTTTGCCGGCCACCAGATCGATTGAGTATTCGTCGCGCTCCAGCTCGGCGTGATAGGCGGGAGCGTCCGCCAGTTCGCGCTCGGCGCGCTCGATTGCACCGACCAGATCGATGCGCACGCCGACGCTCGGTGTCAGCGATTGCACCGGCGGCCCCTGGGATGCCGCGATTGGAGTGGCCGGCGTGTATAACCAGCCTCCGACCGCGAGCGCAGCAACGAGCACGACAGCAATGGCCGCTATCATCCACCGCCTTGCCGAGGCCTGCGGAGTTAGCGCTGAGCTGCCGGGAATCGCGGTGGGTGCCGCCAACGCATGCTTCGGGGCGGCACCGGTGAGCAGTGCGTCGAGATCCTCGATCAGCGCCTGCGGATTCGGGTAGCGCCGCGCCGTCTCGCGTTGCGTCATCTTTGCGATCACCGCAATCACCCCAGGCGGCGCATTGATCGATCGCAACTTTTCCAGCGGCACGTCACGCGTCAGCAGTGCGGTCATCAACGACATCGGGTTGCTGCCGGCATAGGCACGCTCGCCACAGACCAGTTCGAAGAACGTCAGGCCCAGCGAGAAGATATCGCTACGGATGTCGATCGAACGATCGCCGGTAGCCTGCTCGGGCGAGATGTAGGCCGGTGAGCCGACCATCATCCCCGACTGGGTGAGCGTCGGATCGGTGCTCTCGGTCAAGCGCGCGAGCCCGAGATCCGCGAGCTTGGCGGTGCCATCGCGCAACAGCATGATATTGCCGGGCTTGACGTCACGATGCACGATGCCGTGCCGATGCGCATGATCGAGCGCGGCCGCGGTATGCCGCATCAGCGTGGTCACTTCGCGCCATGGCAACGTGCCGCGCTGGCGCAGGATCTGATCGAGCGGTTCGCCGTCGAGGTACTCCATCACGAAGTAGCAGACCCCGTGCGATACGCCGGCGTCGATCCCGGCGACCACGTTCGGGTGACTGAGCTTCGCCACGGCGTGCGCCTCGCGCACGAAGCGCTCGCGGCCCTCCTTGTCCTCGGCGAAACGCGGTAGCAGCACCTTGATCGCGACGAAGCGGTTCATCGAGAGCTGCCGGGCCTTGTACACCGCACCCATGCCGCCCTCGGCGATTTTCTCGACGACCTCGTAGCCAGGAATGGTCAGCGCGCCGCTGTTTCCAAGTACGGACTGGATCGATGCGATCTGCTGTGCGTCGAGCCAGCCCTTCTTGAGAATAACCTCGGTGATCGTGCTGTTCAGCCCCATCTCGACGAGCACCTGCAGCAAGTCGCGGGCTTCGTTGACCTGCGCCGGTGTGACCAGTCCGCGCGCCACTGCGAGCGCTTCGAACGTCGCCGAGGGAATGCGCGCGGTGTCGTCCTGCGGCCTTTCAATGTCCATCTAGCTAGCCTAGCGCAGGACGGCCGCAGCATGAGGATCTGCCTGCGATATCCGGCCGCACCGGTCGAGGAAAAGACGGGTGCCGCATGCCATTGCTGCCGCCAAGGGCCGACGTGAACTAGACTCGCGTTTTCGCTTCACTCCCTGATCGACCCCATGCGCAAGCTCTATCCCGAACTCGAGCCCTTCGACAGCGGCACGCTGCAGGTGTCGTCGCTGCATCGCTTGCACTACGAGCAGTGCGGCAATCCGGCCGGCAAGCCGGTGGTGCTGCTGCACGGCGGGCCGGGCGCGGGATGCAGTCCGAAGATGCGGCGTTTCCACCATCCGGCGCGCTATCGCATCGTGCTGTTCGACCAGCGCGGCAGCGGGCGTTCCACGCCGCATGCCGATCTCACCGACAACACCACCTGGGACCTGGTCGCCGACATCGAGCGCCTGCGAACGCATCTGGGCATCGAGCGCTGGCAGGCGTTCGGCGGCAGCTGGGGTTCAACCCTGGCGCTCGCCTATGCACAGAAACATCCTGCGCGCGTCAGCGAGCTGGTGCTGCGCGGCATTTTCATGCTGCGGCGCTGGGAACTGGAATGGTTCTATCAGGCAGGTTGCCATCGGCTGTTCCCGGACTCCTGGCAGCACTTCCTCCAACCGATCCCGGAAGGGGAGCGCGGCGATCTGATCTCTGCCTATCACCGTCGTCTGACCTCGCCTGACGCGCAGACGCGCGTGGATGCGGCGCGCGCGTGGTCGGTGTGGGAAGCCTCGACCAGCTTCCTGCGGCAGGACCCCGGCTTCATCGATGCGCACAAGGCTGATGCGTTCGCGCTCGCGTTCGCGCGCATCGAATGCCACTACTTCGTCAACGACGGTTTTTTTGAGGTCGAGGACCAATTGCTGCGCGACGCGCACCGCATCCGGCAGATTCCGGGCACGATCGTGCATGGGCGTTACGACGTCGTCTGTCCCTTGCAGAACGCGTGGGAACTCAAGCAGGCCTGGCCGGAGGCGACGCTGGAAATCTGTCCGAACTCCGGGCATTCCGCGTTCGAGGCCGAGATCACCGATGCGCTGATCCGCGCCACCGACAGCTACGCGTGACGGGTTATCGCCTCGCGTCCGGCTTCCGCTAGCCGACGGATCTTCCGCCTTGCTTCACAAGGTTGGCCTTCCTCACGCGCGCGTTCATGGGCTCCGAGATAGGCTGTTTAGATTCGCATTGAAGGGTTCTGGCCGATGATCGAAAGCCGCCACGACGGTCCGCTGCACATCGTGATGAACCCCGGCTCGGGTCATGAGGACGGGGAGAATGTGCGCACGCTGATCGACCGTCTGCTGACCGAGGCGGCGCGCGAGCATGAGTTTTTCATGATCGAGGATCCGGCGCAGATCGCGCAGGTCGCGCAGCGCGCGGTCGCGGCAGCCGTTGCGCGCAGCGGCGTTGTGGTCGCGGTCGGCGGCGACGGCACGCTGAATGCCGTGGCGCATGAGGTGCTTGGCAGCGGTGCGGCTTTCGGCGTGGTGCCGCAGGGCACGTTCAACTATTTCGGACGCGCGAATGGAATTTCGCAGGACACCGCAACCGCCGTTGCCGCCTTGCTTCATGCACGCCCACGGCCGGTGCAAGTTGGGCGGGTCAACGGCCGGTTGTTCCTGGTCAACGCGAGCGTCGGACTGTATCCGAAGCTGCTCGAGCAACGCGAGGCCGACAAGGAGAAATTCGGGCGCAGCCGTTGGGTCGCGATCTGGTCGGGACTGCGCACGCTGATGCGCGAGCCACGCCTGTTGCGGTTGCAGGTTGAGAGTGAGCAGGGCAAGCGCGAGGTGTTGACGCCGACGATCTTCGTGGGCAACAACGTGTTGCAGCTCGATCAGATCGGCGTGTCGGAGGCGGATGCTGTCGCGCACAACCGCGGCAGGCTGGTGGCGATCGTGGTGCGGCCGGTAGGCGCCTGGGCGATGCTCGGATTGGCGCTGCGTGGGGCGCTCGGGCGCCTGGGTGCGGCCGAGAATGTCGACACCTTCGCGTTCCGCCGCTTGCGCGTGGATCCGGTCGGCCATCGCCGCATCAAGGTCGCGACCGACGGCGAGGTGCTGATACTTCCGACTCCACTCATCTTCGAAGTTGCCACCGAACCGCTCATGTTGATGCAGCCACCGCTCGAAGAGCGCGCGGAGGTCGCCTGATGCGCCTGTTGCAGATTTCCGATCCTCACTTTGGTACCGAACAGGTGCCAGTCATGGCTGCATTGCAGCAGCTCGCACGCGAACTAAAGCCCGACCAACTGGTGCTTTCGGGTGACGTCACCCAGCGCGCCCGGCCGGCGCAGTTCGCTGCAGCGCGTGAATTCGTGCTTAGCCTGGGGGTGACGTCATGGCTGGCGCTGCCAGGCAATCACGATATCCCCCTGTTCAACCTCTATCTACGCGCCTTCCGACCCTACGCGAACTATTCGCGCGAATTCGGCGATGTGCTCGAGCCCGAATCAGTGCGAGAGGATGCGATGGTGCTGACGGTGAACACCACGCGTCGCCATCGCCACAAGCACGGTGAGGTGAATGCTCGCCAGATTGCGCGTGTGGCCAAACGCCTGGCGCAAGCGACGCCGGAACAGCTGCGCATTGTCGTCGTGCACCAGCCGATGCATGTGCCGCGCGAAGCGGACGAGGAAAACCTGCTGCGCAACGCCCAGGACGCAGCGCGCACGTGGGCTGCGGCCGGCGCCGACCTGGTGCTCGGCGGCCACATCCACCTGCCGTATGTGCTGCCGATGTCGGCGCGCTACGACGGCCTGTCACGCGAACTGTGGTGTGTGCAGGCCGGCACGGCGGTCTCGGCGCGGGTGCGCTGGGAGGCGCCTAATTCGGTCAACGTGATCGACTATCCATCGTCCTCACGCGGACGTGAATGTGTGGTCACGCGCTATGACTATGCGTCCACCGACGAGCATTCGGCGCTGGGAAAATTCGCGCCGCACAGCGAGCACCGCATCGCGTTGCAGCGATGATGTGCCCGCAGCATTTGTTCAGCGGGCTTGAAGGGATTCGCTAGGTGGCGCTGGTTGCGACTGCCGATCGCCGCCCGGTCGGGAACGCGTGCTGCACGATGCGCGCCAGCACGCCCGCAAACTGCTTGAAGAATCCGCCCGTGTTGTAGTGCACGCCGTAGCGCGCGCAGATGTCTCGCACCTGGGGGGCGATCTCGGCGTAGCGCGGAGCCGGCAGATCGGGAAACAGATGGTGTTCGATCTGGTGACTGAGGTGGCCGGTCAGCAGATGGAACCAGCGGCCCCCTTCGAGGTTGCTCGAGCCCTGGATCTGACGCAGATACCACTGGCCGCGGGTTTCGTTCTCGACTTCGCGCCGGGTGTAGGTCTGCACATCTTCGGTAAAGTGGCCGCAGAAAATGATGACGTTGGTCCACACGTTGCGGATCGCGTTGGCCGCGAGGTTCCCCAGCAGCACCCGCGGCCACTGCCAGAATGCCAGTGCCGGAAACAGCACGTAGTCCTTGAACAACTGGCGCCCGGCCTTGCGCAGGAACGGACGCACGCGCTCGCGGAACTCGGCAGCCTTCATGCGTCCCTTCACGAAACGGCCGATCTTGATGTCGTGCACCGCCACGCCCCACTGGAAATTGATCGCCAGCAACAGATACCAGAGCGGTTGCAGCAGGCAGGATGGCGACCACTTCTGCTGTGCGCTCAGGCGCAGCATGCCGTAGCCGAAGTCGTGGTCCTTGCCGATGACATTGGTGTGGTCGTGGTGCTCGACGTTGTGCGAATGCCGCCAGTGATCGCCATCGCAGACGATGTCCCATTCGTAGCTTTGCGAATTGAGCGAAGGGTCGTTCATCCAGTCGTACTGGCCGTGCATCACGTTGTGTCCGACTTCCATGTTCTCCACGATCTTGGCCAGCGCCAGCCCGATCACGCCGCCGATCCAGCTGATCGGGCCGACCCCGAACATCAACAGGCCACGCCCGGCCACGGCAGATCCTTGTACAAAGCCACGCACGCGGCGGATGTGGTTGGCGTCGCGTGCGCCGATGTCTTCGAGCACGGTCAGGCGCAGCGCGTCGAGTTCAGTCGCGAAGCGTGTCAGCGTGTCGGGGGTGAGGTGAGTCTTGGCGATCATGCGTCGGTCTCGGAGAGGTTTACGGGGGTCACAGCGCAAGGTCGATCGCGCTTTGTGGCGTCGAGATGCAGAGCTGGATCAGTTCTTCGCCCGGACTCGATACTTGGCCAGTGAGCAGGTTGGTGACCGTGCCACTGCGTTTGAGGCACTGGCAGGTGCGGCAGATGCCGCGGCGACAACCGAAGCGCGGTTGCAGGCCTGCCGCCTCTGCCGCGACCAGCAGGTTTTGTCCAGCCTGAACCGTGAACACTTGTTCCGTGTTTTCGCAGGTGACGGAGTGCTCGGCGGCATCGGGATTTATCGGTGCGGACCGGCGCCCGTAGCTTTCGCTTTGCAGCAGCGCGTCGCGGCCGGCGTCGGCGTACATCGTTTCGACCATCCGCATGAAACCATCCGGGCCGCACAGCATGGTTTCGCGCTCGGCCCAATCCGGGACCTGTAGCGCGATCTGTTGCGCATTCATTCGACCTTGCGACTGCGTCGTGTGCAGGTGCAGTTGCAACCATGGCTGCACACTCGCGAGTCGTTGCAGCTCCTGCGCGAAGATCATATCGGCGGCGCTGCGGTCGCTGTGCAGCACCACCACGTCGCGGGTGGAGCCCGTCGCGGACAGACCGTGCAGCACCGACAGCATCGGCGTGACGCCGCTGCCGGCGCTGATCAGCAACAGCTTGCGTGCGTTATCCCGCGGGGCGAAGTCGCCCTGGGCGCGGCCAAGACGCACGATCTGCCCCGGCGCGAGTGAATGCGCGGCGGTCGACACCGGGCCGTCTTCCTTGCGTTTGATCGTCAGGCGCAGCAGGCCATCGGCGCGCGGCGCGTGCGACAGGCTGAAGCAGCGAGCGTGGCGCACGCCGTCGAGCTCGAGTTCGAGCAGCACATGCTGGCCGGGGCGAAAGCGGCCGAAGCGCACATTGGGCTTGAGCCAGACGCTGCGGACCGCGGGTGCTTCGTCCACCACCCGTACCACCCGGGCGCGCGTTTCCGTCAGCGACCAAAGGGGGTTTACGACAGAGGTCAAGCGATCCCACGCATGCAGGTTGTTGAAGGGCGCCAACATCGGATGGCGCCAGAAGCGGCGGGCGCGGGCGATACGGGACGGGACTGCGGCGGAATGAATGGACATGCGGGAGTCGAAAGTTACAGTGAACACATGTTTACTTTATTTCACTAGAGTTTCAACTCCAAGTCGTTCAGCAGCGTAATTCGGGCCCGATTCTGGGCCAACGCCTATACTCTCTGTTCATTCAATGGGACGCCTTCTGCGTCCGGAGAGAATCTTGCCCCCGACCAAATCAGTGGCGTCGCGACCCGAATCGGATGCTCCGGGCACTCGGGTCGAGCGCAAGGAGCGTACCCGCCAGCGGCTGGTCGAGGCCGCCCTGGCGCTGATCGGAGAGGGGCGCAGCTACACCTCGTTGAGCCTGCGCGAGATCACGCGCGAGGCGGGCGTGGTGCCGGCGGCGTTCTATCGCCACTTCAGGGATCTGGACGAGCTTGGTCTTGCGTTGGTGGAGATGGGCGGCGTCACGTTGCGGCGCCTGTTGCGCGAGGCGCGCCGCGACGGGATTCCTCCGACCGACATGCTGCGTGGCTCGGTGCTGATCTACAAACGATTCGTCGAGGAGCGCGGCCTCGTGTTCCGCTTCATCGCCGGCGAGCGCGGCGGCGGTTCGCGCGCGATTCGACAGGCGATTCGCAGCGAGGAAAGCCATTTCGCCGCGGAGATGGCGCAGGATCTGCGCGCCCTGGGCACCTTGCCGGATCTTTCCAGCACAACCCTGCAGATGATCTGTGGGCTGGTCGTCACCACCATGCTGAATGCCGCGTCCGACATTCTCGATGTGCCCAAGGGGCAGCCGAGGCAGGAGCACGAACAGGTCGAGAATTTCGTTCGGCAGTTGCGGGTGGTCTTCCTCGGGGCGAGGCATTGGCGGGAAGAGAGGGAATAGCGCGGTTTGAAGAGCAG
>JBKJTK010000408.1:0-3370 GCA_046590875.1 Chiayiivirga sp. | reverse complement strand
GTCTTGCCCGTGCCGGCGCTGGCTTCGATCAACTGCACCGCGCGCAGCGGCAGGGTGAGGCCGAGCTCACGCGGGCTCATGCGCGACCTCGGCGTCCTGCAGCACGCTGAAAAGCTCCAGTGCCAGAGTTCGGAACTGTTGCGCCGCCGCCTCGTTGCCAAGCTCAAACGGATCGGCACCACGCAGCGCCAGGCGCACCCAGGGATCGTGACCGTCGCTGTAGTCCTGCGCCATCCATTCGCGCCGCGCGCGCGCGAAGGCCGCGGTTTCATCCTCACCCTTCGCCCTCGCCTCGGCATAGGCCCACGCGGATTTCGGCATCACCGGCAGCGCTTGCTCGCGGGCCTGCTGTCGCAACGCCAGCAGCTGCGTCAACGCGGCGCGCGCGCGTTCCGGTGCCAACGGGACGCGCGACGTGGCGCCCTGCTCCAGCACCAGGGAATGCACCGGCCGGGCTCCGCCCTGCGCCGACCACAGCAGCCATTCGAGGCCGAGATCGAGGCGGGTCTTGCCGTGCGCCTTGCCGGCGCGGAACTGCAGCAGACCGGTGTCGTGCACCGGGCCGAGCGTGGCGTTGAGCTGGACGTTGTGCAACGTCACGCTCGTGTGCTGCTCGCGAGCCGCTCCTTGTGCCCACTCACGCCACTGCCCGCGCGCGCGCAGCAGGGCACCGCGCAGTTGGGTGATCTCTTGTGCCCCGGCAGCGGCCGGCGCGATCCAGCCTTCCGCCAGCAATCGACGCCGCAGGGTATCCACGTCCGGCGGAACATCACCTGCGATCAGTTCGGCAAACAACCGCTGCTTCACCGCGTGCAGACGCAGCGAGTCGTCGCGACCGAACGGTTCGTCCTCCGGCAATCGCGCGCGGCCGGCGTCGAGCCGCACGCCCAGGCGATGGCGCAGGAACGCGCGCGCAGGATTCGACAGATCCCGACGTAACTCCTCCAACGTCAGAGCTTCGATCAGGGAGGGCGCTGCGCGCATCGGCAAGGTCACGGCAAAGCGCGGCAGGTTCGGCATCGCTGCCGTTCCGATCGTGTCCAGGCGCCACTCGTCGCGATAACTCATCCGGCGTGCATCGCCCGCGCCAAAGGCCTGCGCTGAGAAGGGTTGCAATGGATGCCGCACCACGAGCCGTTCGCGCGCGAGTTTCGCATTGCCGAACGCCGCGGCCGCGACATCGAGTAGCTCCGACACCACCACGCTGGAGGGCAGCGCTTCGCCACTACGCGCATCCAGTCCGAGATAGCTCAGATAAAACGTGTCGGTGGCGGCGGCGAAGAGTTGCAGGAACAGGGCGCGATCGTCCTCGCGCAGTGAGCGGTCGCCAAGACGGCGTTGCTTGCTACCTAGCGTCGTGTCAATTCGATTCAGCCCACCGACCGGATCGCGACGCGGAAACGCGCCGTCGTTCATGCCCAACAACGCGACGACGCGGAACGGGATCAAGCGCATCGGCACCATGCGCCCGAAGGTCACGCCACCGGTGAGGAAGGGTTGACGCGCATCGGCCTCGCCTAGCGCGGCGGCGAACCAGTCGCGCAACACTTCTGGTGGTACCGGGATGTCGACCTCGGCTTGCGTGGCCTCCGCGGCGAAACGTTGCAAGGCCGCGCGCAATTGTTCCAGCGCGCGGCGGTCGGCGGCGTCTTCGGGTTGCGGCGGGAACAGGTCCTCCAGCGCGCGCGTCAGCAAGGTCTGCCATGGCAAGGCCGGACGCGCGATCGCCAGTTCCCGACGCAACCGCGCCAACGTACGCAGGCCCTGCAACAGCGCGTCCAGTGACATCAACGCGCCGCCTTCCAGCAGCGGCAACGGTGCGACGCCGGCGAGATCGAGCGTGCTGCCGCTGGCGTGACCCAGCAGCAGGCGTTCGATCGCCCAGACCCAGCTGTAGGCCGCCTCGTCGGGCGCACCGAGCGCGACCCGATGCGCCGCGTCCAGGCCCCAACGCGCGCCCGCGGCCTCGAGCCAGACACGCAGACGCTCGAAGTCCAGCGACTCCAGCCCCAGGTGCTGCGCGATCGCCGGCAGCGCCAGAAGGTCCAGTACTTCATTCACGCCAAAACGCGATTGTGGCAGCGCCAGCACGCGCAGGAAACCGGCCACCAGCGGCTGCGTCGCCGCGGCGCTGGCATCGGCCACGGCATAGGGAATGAAATCGCGGCTGCCGGCGACCGCGCCGAACACGGCGTGCACCTGCGGGGCATACAGATCGATGTCCGGCGCGAGCACCGCGATGTCGCGCGGCTGCAGGGTCGGGTCGGCATCGAACATTGCGTGCAGTTGGTCGTGCAACACCTGCAGCTCCCGCAGGCGGGTGGCGCAAGCGTGCACTTGCAGGCTGCGATCGCGGATGTCGTTCGGGTCGAACATCGGCAGGGTGGCGGCGATATCGCGCGATGGCAGCGGACGGCGCGCGAACAAGTCGCGCTGCAGTCGATGCAGCAGACCGCGGCGCCGGTGTTCGTCCGCCGCGGCATAGACCGGCAGATCGAGGCTGGGATGCACGATTTCGTAGGAGAACAACAGCCGCACGAAGTCGCGGCCGGCCGCGCCGTTGGCGCGCAGGAGCGGGGTTTCATCGTCCGCCTCGAAGGGTGCGTCGGTGTCCGCGCGCAGGCGTTCGCGCGCGGTTTGCAGATCGCCCCACCACGAAGCCACCGGCGAAACGAAGAAGAAATGCAGGGTGCCGCTGCGCGCGGCGCTCGCGATCACGCGCAGGACATCCGGCGACACGTTCTGGCAAGCGAACGCGAACACGCGCGGCGGCAGTCCGCGCGGCGCGATCGCGTCTTCCCCGCCGTGCCGCGCGAGATACGCTTCCAGCCGCGCGCCGCGATGGTGGCGTCCCCGGGTGACTCGGCGCCACAGCTCGGCCTGCCAGTCGCGCGCATCCCCACCGCGATCCCAGTGGCTCAACCAGTCGCGACGCCAGGCCTGGTACTTCTCGAACGCAGCGGCAAGTTCACCCGCCAGCGACCATGCCGCGCGACGGCGTTCGCCGGGCGCGCCTTGGTCGAGCAGCGGGCGCAACGGCGCGAACACCGGCTCGCGTGTCAAAGCGGGATCAGCGAGCTGCTGCCACAGCCGCCAACGCAGAATCGCTGCATCGGCCAGCGCGGCATCGTCGCCGTCGGAAAGGTTCGCCGCCAACGCCTCGCGCACGAATTCGCCCGGCGTCAGAAACCGCAGGTTGGCCGCGATGCCGTGCGCCTCGGCGAGGGCGTTCTGCAACCAGCGCTTCATCGCGGGCTGCGGGATCAGAATCGTGTCGGGTTCGAGAATCGAAGCGCCCGCCACCGGCTTCGCCATTTCCTGCGCGAGCACGGCGGCGAGCAGTTCCAGATCGTTGCCGTGATAAAGGCGG